>NZ_KB900622.1 GCF_000379025.1 Orenia marismortui DSM 5156 | reverse complement strand
CACACCTGTTCCCATTTCGAACACAGCAGTTAAGTCCTCCAGCGCCGATGGTACTGCAGGGGCAGCCCTGTGGGAGCGTAGGTCACTGCCAGAATTAATTTAGGAGTTAGAAGTTAGGTTCTAGGTGTTAGGAAAAATCCTAAAGCCTATTACCAAACACCTATCGCCTAATGTGTTGGGATGTCGCCAAGCGGTAAGGCACAGGACTTTGACTCCTGCATTCGCTGGTTCGAATCCAGCCATCCCAGCCATTTGCCCCCATCGTCTAGTGGCCTAGGATAACGGGTTTTCATCCCGTCGACAGGGGTTCGAATCCCCTTGGGGGTACCACTAATTCAATTAACAATATATAATTAATAATTGATAATTAAAAATAAAGATTTTAACTTGCTAATTTTTTTTAATTGTAAATTGGACATTATAAATTGTAAATTTAATATTATGGAGGGGTTCCCGAGTGGTCAAAGGGAGCAGACTGTAAATCTGCCGGCGACGCCTTCAGAGGTTCAAATCCTCTCCCCTCCACCATTTTATGCGAAAGTAGCTCAGCTGGTAGAGCATCTCGTTGCCAACGAGAAGGTCGCGAGTTCGAATCTCGTCTTTCGCTCCAATTTGTATATTCAACCTTGTTATCTACTGATAACAAGGTTTTCTATTATTTGGGAAGGAGTTTTTATTAATATGTTGAATTAATATATAGTTAAAAATAATTAAGATAATACTTTAAACTCTTTGGAGGGAATAATATTGAGTAAAGAAAACTCTTATAATAAATCTGAAGTTAAAGTTGAAATTTTAGGTGAAGAATATATTATTAAGGGAAAAGAATCTTCTGAATATATTATGAGTATTGCTAATTTTGTTGATGAGCATATGAAAGAAATACAAGAAAATATAACATCAATTTCTAGAAATAGAGTGATAATACTTGGAGCTATGAACTTTGCTGATAAGCTTTGTCGAGTCCAGGAAAAAAATGAAAGTTTAAAGGAAGATAATAATAAACTAGAAAGTAGTTTTAAAAAGATACTATCTGAGAATAATAAATTAAAAGAGAAATATCGGGAATTAAAAGAAGAATATGAAGAATTTTTGGAATTGGTTGAGAAAGGAGACTTTGATTAGCTTGGACTTTAATCTATTAGATCTAATAATTATAATTTTATCGCTTATATTTATGGTGAAAGGTTATAAAATAGGATTAATAAGACAATTTACTGCGATATTAGCTATAGTCATTGGAATTTATATTGCACAAGAGCAGTATAAGATTATTGGTGATTTAATATTTCATAAATTTGATTTATCTAGACAAATTGCTGAGTTTATATCTTTTATTATTATTATTTTAATTGTAACTTTAATAATTAATTTATTTGGTCATTTTATTATTCAAATGTTAGATATTATGTTTTTATCCTTTATTGATAGTTTTGGTGGACTATTATTTGGATTTATTAAAGGATTGCTTATATTATATATAGCGCTAATAATATTGAATAAACTTCCTTTTGATTTAATAGAAAAGCAGATAAATAAATCATACTTTGCTCCTAAAATATTAAGTTTTAGCACATTGATTGATAGTAAGATTAAAGATATATCCAGATAAGCTAATAATTGGAGGCAATAAATGTGAATAATTTAATTGTGAATTTAGTTTTAGTTGATATAGCTAGTTTATTAAAAATAAAGGGTGCAAACAATTACAAAATAAGGGCTTATGAGAATGCTATTGCAAAAATAAAAAATTTAGATGTGGACATTAAAGATTTAGTAGATAAAGGAGAGTTAACAGAAATATCTGGGATCGGAAAAAGTTTAGCTAATACAATCCAAGAAATAATTTCTACTGGAAGTTGTAAAGAGTATGACAATTTAATAAAAGAATATCCACCTAGTATAATTCCATTACTTAAAGTATCAGGGATAGGTCCTAGCAAAGTCAAGTTGTTATATAATAAATTAAATATTGAGGATTTAGAAGATTTGAAACGAAAAGCAGAGTTGGGACAATTGACTCAGATTAGTGGAATTGGAGCTAAAACAGAAGGAAAAATTTTAAGTAGTGTTAATAGACTATTAGATGAAACCGATAAATTGGATTTAGGTGAGGCAAGTTTACTGTCTAATAAATTAAAAACTTATCTATATAAATTTAAAGATGTGCATAGAATTAAAGCTATAGGTAGCCTAGCTAGAAGAGAAGAAATAATAAATAAAATATCTCTAATTATAGAATGTAGAGACTTTCAAGTGATATCTAAAAATATAAAAATATTACCTATTATTTCGGAAATCTTAGAAGAAAACAATCAAAAATTAATCTTAAATAGTAAATTAGGAGTAAAAATAGAGCTTATTAGAGCAAGTTCTTCAGATTTTTGGAATAAGATATTTTGGCTAACAGGTACTGAGGAATATAATAAAAAATTAAAGGGTGTTTTTAGTATAAGACAAGGCGATTTAGAAAATAAATTTGAAAGTGAAAAAGATATATTTAATAAGCTTAATATTCCTTATATTATTCCAGAGTTAAGAAGTGATTTAGAAATTGTGGATAGGGCTCGGGAAGATTCTCTACCCTTAAGTATAAAAAAAGAGGATATAAAAGGTGACTTACATATACATTCTAATTGGAGTGATGGAAGATATACAATTGAAGAGATGGCAAGAGCTTGTCAGAATAGAGGGTATGAATATCTGTCTATCTGTGATCATACACATTCTTTAACAATAGCTAATGGTTTAGATGTAGATAGGCTAAAAAGGCAATGGGAAGAAATAGATAAATTAAATGAAGAGTTAAACATTAGAATTTTAAAGGGTGCTGAGGTAGATATATTAAATGATAGTTTAGATTATGGGGATAATATTTTAGAATCATTAGATGTAGTTATAGCATCTATACATAGTGGGTTTGGTGATTCTCAAGAAGATATGATGAAGAGGATTATGATGGCCTTAAATAATCCTTATGTAGATATATTAGGACATCCTACTGGTAGATTAATTCTAGGTAGGGCTTCTTATAATATTGATTTTGAAAAATTAGTACATAAGGCAGTAGAAACTAATACTATATTAGAAATTAATTCTGCACCTAAAAGATTAGATCTAAATTCCCATAATGTTAAATTAGCTCATAAGTTAGGAGCTAAATTTATTATTAATACTGATGCTCATAAGATTAAACAGTTAGATAATATGGAATTTGGAGTTGGAGTTGCTAGAAAAGGTTGGTTAGAGAAAGAAGATCTAGTTAACACTTTAAGTTTGAGTGATTTCAAAGATTTTCTAACTAAGTAAGATAATTTTGAGATTTAAATAAATGTAATAATAAAAGGAGATGAAATAGTGAATATAGGAAAATATAATGAAGGAAAAGTAGTGAAAGAGGTTGATTTTGGATTGTATTTGGAGATAAGTGGTGAAGAAATACTTTTACCTAAGAAATATATTCCTGAAGGTACGGAAATAGGTGATATTCTCAAGGTTTTTCTCTATAAAGACTCTGAGGATAGACTAATAGCAACGACATTGACACCTAAAGCAGAGGTTGGAGATTATGCCTATTTAGAGGTTAAAGATGTTAGTAGAATTGGTGCTTTCTTAGATTGGGGCTTAGAGAAAGATTTGTTAGTTCCTTATAGAGAACAGCGTGGTAAGATGAAAAAAGGTAAAAAATATGTAGTAAGAGTCTATCTTGATCAAGAAACAGATAGAATAGTTGCTACTGAAAAATTTGATAGATTTATTAATCATAATGAATTAGATGTTTCCGAAGGTGATGAAGTAAACATTCTAATCTACAGATATACTGATTTAGGGGTAGAAGTAATAATTGATGATAAATATTATGGTTTAGTTTATAATGATGATATCTTTAAAAATTTAAAAATTGGTCAAAGACACAAGGGATATATTAAAAAGGTTAGAGAAGATAATAAGATAGACTTAAGTTTGAGAAAGATTGGTTATGGAAGAATAGAGGATGCAAAAACTAAGATACTTAAGAAACTAAAAGAGAAAGAAGGATTTTTAGCTTTGAATGATAAGAGTTCTCCAGATCTTATAAAGAAAGTTTTAGAAATGAGTAAAGGAACCTTTAAAAAGGCCATAGGTGGACTGTATAAAGAAGAAATTATAAATATAACTGCTGAAGGCATAAAATTAATAGATTAGTAAAACTAAATATAAAATTTAATAGTTGTTGTAGGAGGAGATGTCAATGAAGCTAGAAGGAGTTTATCAATTAGCTGTAGAAGCAGGAATATCAGTTGATCCAAGAGCTAAAGAAGAAGTGGAAAAGATGTTAAAAAAGTCTAAAAAGAAGTATGAGGATATGGCTAATAATGAAAAAAAGTATTTTGATTTAGCTGAACTTAAGAACCCTTATTCTGATACTAGAATATTATATGGTAATGAAAAGAAAGAGATTAAAAGGGTTCTAATGGGAATTGATATTGATACTAGTGAAGTCTTAGTTGCAGATAGATTAATTGAGAAAGGAACCCAAATTGATGCTATAATTGCTCATCACCCTGAGGGTAAAGCATTAGCAGCATTGCATGAAGTAATGCATATGCAAGAGGATATCTTACATAGTTTAGGAGTTCCTATTAATGTAGCTGAAGGGATATTATCTAAGAGAATCTCTGAAGTAGAGCGAGGTATTATGCCGATTAATCATAATAAAGCCTGTGATACAGCAAGGATTTTTGATATACCATTGATGTGTGTGCATACCCCTGCTGATAATTTAGTAGTAGACTTCTTACAGAAGAAGATTAATAAGGCAGATATAGATACTGTGGGTGAGGTAATAGAATTATTGAAAGAGATTCCTGAATATCAAGAAGCAAGTAAATTAAAAGCAGGACCTAATATTGTGGTTGGTTCTAAAGATAGAAGGGCTGGCAAAGTTGTTGTAGATATGACTGGAGGAACTGGTGGTTCTAAAGAAGCGTTCAGCAAATTAGCTCAATCAGGAGTTGGAACTTTAGTTTGTATGCATATAGGAGAAGAGCATAGAAAGAAAGCAGAAAAGAACCATATTAATGTTATAATTGCAGGGCATATAGCTAGCGACTCTATTGGAATGAATCTTTTTGCTGATAAATTAGTTGAAAATGGAGTTGAAGTTATTCCCTGTTCAGGCTTAATTAGAGTTAAGAGATAGATTTTAAAGACCTTTAGTCTATAATATAGATTAGAGGTCTTTGATTATATAATATATGGAGGAATGAAAATGTTGAGTTTAGATGATGCAATTAGTTTTAAGGATTTTTTAAATTCTTCAAGTAATGAATATAAAGAGGATCAATTACGTCTATGTGAAGATATTGAATTATCTAATTCGGCCAAAAGAAAAGTATTAGAAGTAGAAACCAAGATAGATCTGATAGTTTTTTCAGAAATATATTGTCCTGATTGTAGAATAGTGATACCTTTTTTACAACAGATAGAAGAAATAAATAATAATATTACTATATATATATATCCGCGAAAAAGTTATGAAGATTTAATGAAAGAATATACAGGAACTGCTAAAATCCCTACAATTCTAAGAGTTAATTCAAACAATAAATCAATTGGAGAGTTTATTGAATTCCCTAAAAAAATAAAAGAAGAAATAAGATTAGCTAATGAGGATGACAAAAAAGATTTGATTAATAGATATAGAAGAGGAGAATATAATCAATTAATAGAGAAAGAAATTTTAGAAAAATTAATAATAAATAGATAAATTAATCTTTATATAAAGAGAAAGGTGATATAATTAATGGATAAGCATGCATTGAATGTTCTTGAATTCAATAAAATAAAAGATCAACTAAAAGAGCATATTACATCTAAATTAACAATGAAATTTATTGATACTTTAGAGCCTAAGACTGAAATAGCTTATATACAGGATAGACAAGAAGAGGTAAGCCAAGCTAAAAAGATTATCATAAGAGAAGAAAGAATACCTTTAGGAGGAATCTATGATATAAGGTCTTCACTAAGTAAAGTAGAAAAAGATATTGTTATATATGGTGATGAACTATTGAATATTCTAAATACTTTGGTTACTGGCCATAGGTTAAAAAATTATTTTAACAATTTATTAGATGAAGATAACGAATATTATAGGATTATTAAAATATCCAAAGGCATTAGTTATTTCAAAGAATTAGAAAGAAGTATTAAAAAAGCTATCGATAATAGAGGAGAAGTTAAAGATAGTGCTAGTTCTAAGTTGAGAGATATTAGAAGAAGCATTAGAAATACGAGTGATGGAATTAAAGATAAACTCAATTCTATTATTAATTCTAGTCGTTATCAAAAATATATGCAAGAATCTGTAATTACAATTAGAGATGATAGATATGTCGTTCCAATTAAATCAGAGTATCAACATCAATTTCCAGGAATCGTTCATGATCAATCTTCAAGTGGACAGACCTTATTCATTGAGCCAATGGCTGTAGTTAAGTTAAATAATAAATTACGCCAATTAGCTGCTCAAGAAGAAGAAGAGGTTTATCGAATTTTGAAAGAATTATCTATGCAGGTGAAAGAATTTTTATATGATATTAAGAATACTGTACAGGTTTTGGCTATATTAGATTTCATATTTGCTAAAGCTAAGTACAGTATAGAAATCAATGCTTCTGAGCCATTACTTAATCAAGATGGATATATTAATCTGATTAAAGCTCGACACCCTTTATTAACTGGTGATGTAGTACCAACCAATATTTATATTGGCGATAAATTCAATACTTTGGTTATTACGGGTCCGAATACTGGGGGGAAGACAGTTACTTTAAAGACTGTTGGATTATTAACTTTAATGGCTCAGTCAGGCCTGCATATACCTGCATTATCGGGTTCTAAAGTAGGAGTTTATCAAAAGATATATAGTGATATTGGAGATGAGCAGAGTATTGAACAGAGCTTAAGCACTTTCTCTTCTCATATGAATCAGATTATTAAAATTATTGAAGAGGTTAATGAAGAATCTTTAGTATTATTAGATGAGTTAGGAGCAGGGACAGACCCAGCAGAAGGGGCTGCTTTGGCAATGTCATTATTAGATTATTTATATGAAAAAGGAGCTAAAACAATAGCTACAACACACTATAGTGAGCTTAAAACTTATGCTTATACTAATGAGGGAATAGAGAACTCTTCAGTTGAATTTGATGTAGAAACCTTACAGCCAACTTATAATTTACAGATGGGGCTACCAGGTAGTAGTAATGCCTTTCAAATAGCTAGTAAGTTAGGATTAAGAAAAGAGATTATTGACAGGGCAAATGAGTTATTGGCAAGAGATGATGTAGAATTTGATAAAGTTATTAAAGAAATTGAACAGGAAAGAAAAAAGTATAATACTAAAAAGTTAGAAACAGAATCTATTAATCAAGAGGTAAAGAAGCTAAAGAAAGATTATGAGGCTAAGCTAAAGACTTTTGAAGAGAGAAAAGAACAAGAGTTAAAAGAGGCTTATCGAGAGGCTAATAAAATAATCAAAAGAGCTCAAAAGAAGGCAGATCAGATAATTGAAGACTTAAAGGAGAAGAAAAAAGCTTCGGATAGAGAGATTGAAGAAGCAAGAAGTGGTTTGCGCCAAGAGAGAAAAGGTATTAAAAATGAAGAAAGCAAACTAATAGAAGATGCTAGAGCTAATAGAGAAGTTCCTGATTTGAAGATTGGAGATAAAGTAAAAATCATTAGCTATAATAAAAAAGGTGAGGTTATAGATTTATTCCCAAACAAAAAAGAAGCGGTTGTTCAAGCTGGAATTATGAAGGTTAATATTGATTTGCGTGATTTAGAAAAAATTAAAGGAAAAGATAAAGATGATAAAACTTATCCTAAAGTAAATATAAGCCATATTAAATCTAATAAAACTAAAAATATATCTCCAAAAATAAATCTAATAGGGTTAAGAGCAGTTGAGGCTAAAAGTAAGCTAGAGAAGTACTTAGATGATGTATTACTATCTAATTTAAACCAAATAGAAATTGTTCATGGAAAAGGAACAGGTGTATTACGAGAGGTAGTCCATGATCTTCTTGATAATTATCCAAGTGTGAGGGAGTATAGGTTAGGAAGGCCTAAAGAAGGTGGAATAGGAGTAACATTTGTTAATTTTAATTAAAAAAGTCAGAGGTAGAAATTTTCTACCTCTGACTTTTTTATTTGTTTATCTTCCTCTTAATATATTAAAGAAGTCAAATATTTTATCTTTAATTTCTTCTCCAGCGTCTTGTGGACCATGCACATCACATTCTTTAGAAGGGATTTGCTCATAAATATAGTTTCCATTTTCATCTTTCAATGGTAGCTTTGTTTCAGGAGCTAGTTTTTTGATTGGAACTCCATTTTTATCAACAATTATTCCTGTATCTACTTGATAAGTTTTAGTTACTATTTGATCACTAGGACAGTAGTCTGTAGCTATTAATCCAGTAGATTTATCAATTTTTACTTGAGCAGTTTCTTTGTGTAATTTTCCTATTTTAGTTGGTTCTGTACCTTCAATATATAATTCTTCTCGGCGTGATTGTGGAGGACAATATTGATTAGGAAGTTGGCCATCTTCAATACAAATTTCTTTTGCAATGATATTGTCCGGTCTTTTAAAATCTTTAACAGGACGGTTTTGAACTACCTTTCTCATATAATCTCCCCATAATCGAGCTGCTTCACCACTTGAAACGATCTCTGTTTGCGTTTTTCCATTTTTATCTTTAATGATGTTTCCTTGTTTATCTTTTTTAGGGTATTCCATTCTAGTTGGCGAATCTTCTCCAATCCAAACAGTAGTTACTAAATCAGGAGTATATCCTACAAACCAAGCATCAGAGTAATTGGATGTAGTACCTGTTTTACCTGCCATAGGTCTATTAAGATAAGCGCGCCATCCAGTTCCCCAAACCAGTGGTCCTCTTGATACAGCTGATCTTAGCATATCAGTTACTAAATAAGCTACTGATTCTTTTAAAACTATGTTTCGTGATGTTTCATTAGACCAAATAACATTGCCGTTATTATCTTCAACTTTAGTAATAGCAATAGGATCAGTTTTAATTCCTCCAGTAGCCAAAACTCCATATGAGGTTGCCATTTCTAGAGGAGTTACCCCTTTAGTTAGTCCACCTAAAGCTAAGGATAAATTTCTATCTTCAGGAACTAAGTTTTTAATCCCCATTTTTTTTGCTAGTCTGATAGTGTTATCTATTCCTACTCTATCAAGTAATTTAACTGCCATAACATTAATAGATTTAGCTAATCCAATTCTTAAGGTAGTTGGTCCTAAATATTTATTATTATAGTTTTTTGGAATCCAACTTGCTCCTTCTTTGTCATCTAAACTGGTTTTATATTCCTTTAGTGTGTCATCAACAATTGTACCTGTACCAGCTCCTTGTTCTATAGCTGTAGCATATACAAAAGGTTTAAATGATGAACCAGGTTGACGATATGCCTGAGTAGTACGGTTAAATTTATCATCACCCCGACCACCAATCATAGCTTTAATATATCCAGTATTAGGATCAATTGTAATTATTCCTAACTGAGGTTGTAGTTTGCTCTGGCCAGATTTTCGGGTTGTAGTAGGAATATATTTTTCTAATGCTTCATCAGTTGTTTCTTTAGCTTTATTCTGTATATCTAAATCTAAAGTAGTATAAACTTTTAGGCCACCAGTATAAACTAGTTCTGATCCGAATTTATCAATTAATTTTTTTCTGATATAGCTAACAAAATAAGGTGCAATTTCAGCATTATTTTCTTTAGCTTTTTCTAAATGTATCTTTTCCTTAATGGCTTGTTCATATTCTTCCTTTGCGATATAGCCATGTTCTAACATTTTTTTCAAAACTATGTTTCTTCTATTTCTTGACTTTTCTAAATTTCTGTATGGAGAATAAGCATTAGGACCTTTAGGTAGGCCAGCAATTAAAGCTGATTCAGCTAAAGTAAGTTCCCAAACATCTTTATTAAAATAATATTTAGCTGCACTTTGTACTCCATAAGCATTATGATAGATATCTCCCAAAGATATCTCATTAAGATAAAATTCTAATATTTCATCTTTAGTATACATTCGCTCAAATTGTAAAGCTATATACATCTCTTGAAATTTACGACTGAAGGTCTGCTCAAGAGATAATAGTGCATTTCTAGCAAGTTGCTGAGTGATAGTACTTGCTCCTTCAACCTTAGCCATATGTTTCAAGTCTACCCAGATAGCCCTTAGTATTCCCTTAATATCAAGACCAAAATGTTCATAAAATCTTTCATCTTCTATTGCTACTATAGCATGTTGAAGATCTTTAGGGATTTTAGAAATTGGAACATAGCTTCTATTTTCTTTATATAATTTGGTTAAAACTTTTCCGTTAGAAGCATAAATTACGGTACTTTCACTAGTCTTCCATTGACCATAGTTGGATATGTCAGGGCTTTTTTTGATAATCCAAGTAATTCCTCCAATTCCTGCTCCCATTACTATAGCCATAGCTAATATAACTAATATTATAGATAATTGTTTAATTTTTTGTTTCTTAGTAGACAACTTTCCCCCCCCTTTTTTTAATTGGCAAATATATATAGTATGTTATATAAACATTAATATATCTTTCTCTAAATATTATAACATAAAATATGATATATATATAGTAAATCCCCTTACTTAATAGTTATCATACGGAATTAATGGATTATTTTTACATCGATTGATATTATATTTGTCTTATGATATAATATTAAGAAGATGTGTTCAATAAATCAGAACTCTTTCTATAAAACTAGGAAAGAGTTTTTTAATGAAATTAAATTTACATACTTGATAAATATAATATTACTAAAGAATATTAAGTTTTAATATATAGATAAGTTATAGGGGGAAGGAATATGGAAATTTCAGAACAAATGAAGATAATCAAAAGAGGAATTGATGAAATAATTGGTGAAGAAGAGTTAAAAGAGAAATTAGAGAAATCAGCTAAAGAGAATAAAGCGTTAAAAATAAAGTTAGGATTAGATCCCACAGCTCCAGATATTCATTTAGGACATACTGTAGTGTTACAGAAATTAAAACAATTTCAAGATTTAGGACATGAAATATATTTGTTAATTGGTGATTTTACTGGGAGAATAGGTGATCCAACAGGTAAATCAAAGGCTAGAACCCAACTAACAGAAAAAGAAGTAAAAGAGAATGCTAAGACATATGAGGAACAGATTTTTAAGATATTAGATCCTAAAAAGACTAAAGTGGTATTTAATAGTCAATGGTTTGGAGAAATGGATTTTACTGATGCAATCCAATTATCTTCTAATTATACAGTAGCAAGAATGTTAGAGAGAGAAGATTTTTCTAAACGTTATAATAATAATCAACCAATTAGTATTCATGAATTCTTTTATCCAATTCTACAAGGTTATGATTCGGTAGCTATTGAAGCTGATGTAGAGTTAGGTGGAACAGATCAAAGGTTTAATCTACTAGCTGGACGTAATTTACAAAAAGAATATGGTCAAAAACCACAAGCAGTTATTATGATGCCATTATTAGAAGGTCTAGATGGTGTAGATAAGATGAGTAAGAGTAAGGGCAATTATATAGGAATTGATGAAAGTTCTAGTGAGATGTATGGTAAGGCGATGTCTATGCCAGATGAATTAATAACTCGTTATTTTGAATTATTAACAGATATATCATTAGAAGAGTTGAATGAAATTAAAGAAGGTTTGTCTAACGGAGAGCTACATCCTATGAAGCTAAAGAAGAGATTAGCTAGAGAGATCGTAGCCAAGTATCATAATCAGGAGGCAGCTAAAAAGGCCCAAGTAGAATTTGAAAATGTATTTAAAAAAGGAGATACACCTGACGATATTCCACAAGTAGGTATTAGTAAGGAAGATTTAGAAGAAGGGAAATTATGGATTGTAAAATTGGTTGCAAGCACAGGCTTAGTAGAAAGTAATAGTCAAGCCCGCCGAATGATTAAGCAAGGTGCTGTTAGTATTGATGATAAACGTTATGATAAAATTAATTTAGATATAGAAGTAAAGAATGGAATGATTATTAAAGTTGGTAAAAGAAGATTTGCTGAAATAATTATAAAATAGTTTTAAATTTATTTCAGGGAAATTAGGCACAAAATCACCTCTTATTTAATAAACTATTAAGGGGTGGTTATAGTGCTTTTTTTCTTCAATCGTTTTCTAAAAATTGGTTTAATAGTATTAATAAGTATTTTGATTCTGTCTGTTTTTTTGATTGAAACTACACTACAGCCAATATTAAGAGATGTCTGTAAGACCGATGTAACAGGAATGTTAACAAATATTATCAATAAAGCTGTTAATAATGAGACTAATACTTTTTCCTATAATAAATTAGTTAGTATTAAGACCAATAGGCAAGGGCATATAATCTTAATGCAGCCCAATTTACAAATTGTAAATGATTTGTCTTCAAATATAACTTTAAGTGTTCAACAAGCATTGGAAAATTTAGATGATCGATTGATTAGTATACCTATTTCGCAGATTTTTGGTATAGAAATATTATCTAAATTTAGTCCTAAATTTAGAGCTCATATTGTCCCTTATGGTTCAGTTAAAAGTAATATTATAGATGAGTTTGAATCTGTAGGAATTAATCAGACAAGACATAAAATATATTTGGAAGTTCAAACAAAGGTTAGAGTAGTTGTTCCTTTGACAGGTGCTGATATAGATGTTACTACACAAATCCCTTTAACAGAGGCAGTAATTGTTGGTCAAGTTCCTCAGGTTTATGTAGGAGTAGAAGAAGGGTTATTTAAAAATGGAATAATTAAGAAAAAGGAGTGAGAGTTAAGTTATGATTAAAGAATTCAAAGTAAAAACTCCATTGTATAGTAAATGTATCGAGGTACCTAGTGTAATTCAAAATGCTACTGGTATACATATTTTGAGTCGATTTATAAAGTCAATTATATTTACTACAGATGTTGTAGTAATCAAGAATAACAATGCAGATGCTATAATGGCAGTATATCCTTTTACGCCCCAGCCTATTCTTTCTCATGCTTTAGCAACTGTTGCTAATATGCCATTAATGGTTGGAATAGGTGGAGGAACTACTCAAGGAGATAGAGTAGTAGAGCTAGCTTTGGATGCTGAATTTCAAGGAGTGTTAAGTGTAGTTTTGAATGCTCCAATTGATAATAATACCTTATTAGCAGTAAGGAAGGCTATTGAAATTCCTATTATTGTTTCAGTTGTATCTACTGATAAAATAGAAGAAAGATTAAGAAATGGTGCTGATATTTTGAATGTTTGTGCTGGAAGAGATACGATCAAAGTTATAAAATATATAAGAGATAGATATCCTGATGTACCAATAATAGCAACTGGAGGAGGTAGTGATAAGTTAATAGAAGCTACTATTGATGCAGGTGCTAATGCTATTGTATATACACCGCCTACTACAACACAATTAATGAAGGATTTGATGGCTACTTATCGAACCTGATATTTTTAGCAAGCATAGGCTTGCTTTTTTTATTTGATTTTTAGAAGAGTTTATTTAAATAGTAGGTTGGTTATAATAAACTATAGGTGTATGAATATAATACACAGTTTTTTAGTTTGGGAGGAATACAATGAAGAAAGGACAAAGTTTGATCGGTTTAGGGGTAATAGATTTAGAAAATGGAGAAGAAATAGGAGAGGTAGTAGATGTCTTATTTGATCATCAAGGCAGAAAAATAGAAGGCTTTAGAATTAAGAGAAATAAGGCAAAAGAAGATTATTATATTGCTTATGAAGAACTGTATAGTTTAGGAGAAGATATAATAATGATAAAAGATCGAAATAGTATATCATCTTTAGAAGAAGGTTATCAAAGTATATTAACTGAAGGAGAAGTTATAGGAAATAGGGTTGTTAGTAACCAGGGGGATGAATTAGGAATAGTTCAAGATATTGTTTTAAATGATAATGGAGAATTAATTGCTTATGAGCTAAGTGATGGTTTAGTACAAGATATTTTAGAAGGAAGAGAGATGTTAGCAGTAGATGATACTATTAATTATGGTAAGGATGTAATTATCATAGATAGATTAAAGTAAAAGTAATTAGGAGTGATTAAAGCTGGATAATCAAGAGAAAAGGAGTATTTTACTGCTGATTATAGTAATTACATTATACTTTTTATATCAAGTACGAATGATTTTATTACCCTTTATATTAGCTGTTTTGTTGGCTTATTTAATTAATCCTCTAATTGAAGAGTTGATGGAAAGAGGACAACCACGCTTGGGAGCCTTAATCTTTGTTTTTGGTGTTCTGATTGCTTTGCTATCATTTATATTTATTAAGTTATTTCCAGCAATCATAAATGAATTAGATGTATTAGCTCATAGATTACCAGAATATATTGGAAAAATAAAAAGATTAATATTTGAAATTAATCAAAACTATGAACGTATTGAACTCCCGAAGACACTAACAACTGTATTAGATAAAGTAATAAGAAGATTTGAAGAGATAACATTAGAATTTATCGAAAGAACTAGTAGAGTGATTCTTTCTATCTTATCGAGAGTTTTAAGTTTGATAATGGCACCTATATTGTCCTTTTATATTTTAAAAGATTTGGAAAGTATTAAGTGCAGTCTATGGGAGTTAGTACCTAAGAAGAGAAGAAGAAGTATAAAATTATTATTAGGAAGAATAAATATTGCTCTATTTGGTTTTTTTAAAGGTCAACTAATTATTAGTCTAGCTGTAGGTATATTATCTGTTATAGGATTATATTTTTTAAAGATTAAGTTTTATTTGCTGATTGGAATATTGGTAGGAATATTCAATATTATTCCTTATTTTGGACCTTTATTAGGAGCTTTACCTGCGATGATTATGGCTAGCTTTAGATCAAATAAGTTGGTATTTTTGGTTGTATTATTATTTTTTATTATTCAACAGATAGAAGGAAATATTATAGCTCCTAAGATTATGGGAAAAGAGGTAGGATTACATCCTATCGTAATTATTTTTTCCCTTTTAGCAGGGGGAGAATTATTAGGAATTATAGGAATGTTAATTGCTATTCCCATTGCAGCAATTATAAAAGAGATAATGAAATATATTTTTTACGAGGTTTTGATCTCAGTTGACAATAGATAGCATTTTTAGTATTATATAAGTTAAGTTTGAGTAATAAGATTAATAAATTTGAATCTAATAAAGTCTTACATTTTAGTGGGTCGATTAAAATATCGACCCACTAAAATGTAATAAATAAGAGGTTATTTAGTTAACTATATCAATTAGTATAGTTATCGATAAAAATATTATTTTATAAGTTTTGCTTGGGAGGGTTATAGATGAATAGTAGTGAAATACGTCAAAAGTTTTTAGATTTTTTTGAAAGTAAAGGACACAAAATATTGCCTAGTGCACCGTTAGTGCCACAGAATGATCCAACTTTACTTTGGATTAATGCAGGGATGGCACCTTTTAAAGATTATTTTAATGGGAGTGCAATTCCACCTAAGAGACGGGTTAGTACATCTCAGAAATGTATCAGAACTAATGATATTGAAAATGTAGGTAAGACTGCTAGGCATCATACTTTTTTTGAAATGTTAGGTAATTTTTCTTTCGGTGATTACTTTAAAGAAGATGCTATCAAATGGGCTTATGAATTTTTAGTTGATGTAATTGCTTTAGATCAAGATAAATTTTGGATATCTATTTATAAAGATGATGATCGTGCTTTTGATATTTGGCACAATGAAGTAGGGATTAGTAAAGATAAAATTGTTAGAATGGATAAAGATGAAAACTTTTGGGAGATAGGAACAGGTCCTTGTGGCCCATGTTCTGAGATCCATTATGATAGAGGGGCAGATTATGGTTGTAGTGATGATTGTAAGTTAGGGTGTGACTGTGATCGTTATTTAGAGATTTGGAATTTAGTATTTACCCAATATAATAAGACTGAAGACGGAGAATATTTAGATCTGCCAAATAAGAATATTGATACGGGAATGGGACTAGAAAGAATTGTTTCTTTATTACAGGATGCGCCAAGCAATTTTGAAACAGATTTATTTATGCCAATGATTAATTACATAGCTAAGAGTGCTGGAGTTGAATATGGAGATTCACCAGAGATTGATATGGCTTTAAAAGTAATTGCTGATCATATCCGAAGTATTAGTTTTGCTATTGCTGATGGTGCATTACCTTCTAATGAAGGGCGAGGTTATGTAGTAAGAAGAATATTAAGAAGAGCAGTTCGTTATGCTAAGGTATTAAACTTGGAAGTTCCTTTTCTACATACAATTGTACCAATAGTAGTAGAAGTAATGGGAGGTCATTATTCACAGCTAGTGGATAATGAAGAGCAGATTAAGAAGATCATCAAACAAGAAGAGCTTAGATTTCAAGAAACTTTAGAACAAGGAATTGATATTTTAGAAGAAATTATAGATGAATTAGAAGAAAAAGGTTTAAATAAGATTCCAGGTTCTAAGGTATTTACTCTTTATGATACTTATGGTTTTCCTAAGGAATTAACCGAAGAGATAGCAGCTGAGAGAAATTTTAAAATTGATCATGCTGGATTTGAAGAAGCTATGGATGAACAACGTCAGAGAGCTAGGTCTGCTAGAGAAGATTATGATCAAGGCCATGGTGAATTAGAGCTCTTTAAATCACTTCGTGAAGAGATTGGACAGAGTGAGTTTGTTGGCTATGGAGAATTTGAAGTTGAAACTGAAGTTTTAAGTATTATTAAAGAGCAAGAAGTAGTAGAAGAGATAGCTGTTGGTGATAAGGCTCAGCTTGTTTTAGCTAAGACACCTTTTTACTCTGAAGGTGGTGGACAAGTTGGAGATAAGGGAATTATTATCAATACGACTACTCAATCAAGAGTATTAGATACACGTGAGGTTGCAGAGATGATTGTTCATGAAATTGAAGTAGAAGAAGGGAAACTGAAAGTGGGAGATCAGGTTCAAGCTATAGTTAGTAAAGAGCTAAGAACTGCTACTGCTCGTAATCATACTGCTACTCATTTATTACACAAAGCTTTAAAAGAATTCTTGGGTGATCATGTAAATCAGTCAGGTTCATTGGTTACACCTACTAGAATGCGTTTTGACTTCTCCCACTTTGAAGGGGTTAAAGAAGATGAGTTAGAGAAGATAGAAACTAGAGTAAATGAACAAATCTTAGCTAATTTAAGGGTAGATGCTACAGAAATGTCTATTAACGCTGCTAAAGAGATGGGAGCTATGGCCTTATTCGGTGAGAAATATGGTGAAGAAGTAAGGGTTGTAACTGCTGGAGATTATAGTATTGAATTATGTGGTGGAACCCATGTTAGATCAACAGGAGAGATAGGTTTATTTAAGATTATCAATGAATCAGGAATAGCAGCAGGAGTTAGAAGAATTGAAGCCGTAACTGGCCATGAGGCTTTAGATTATGTGAAAAAACAAGAAGCTACTATTACTAAGATTGCTGATAAGTTAAAGTCTTCTCCTCACGAAGTTGTAAGCAAAGTAGAAAGCTTACAAGGTCATATTAAAGAGTTAGAGAAGGAGATTACAAGCCTTAAAGATAAATTGGCTTCTTCTCAATCAGGAGATTTAATCTCTGAAGCTGAAGAGTTGAATGGTGTTAAAACTATCTTACATAGTATTGACGGAATAGATGCTGATGGGTTGAGAAAGATGGGAGATAGTCTTAAAGAGAAGTTAGACTCAGGTATTGTTGTTTTAGCTTCTAAATCAGAAGATAAAGTAATCTTCATTGCTGTAGTAACTGAGGATTTAGTTAAAGAAGGATATCATGCAGGAAATATTATTCGTGAAGTTGCAAAAGTTGCTGGTGGTGGCGGTGGAGGTCGCCCAGATATGGCACAAGCTGGTGGTAGTCAACCAGATAAAGTTAATGATGCTTTAGAAAAAGCTAAAGAGCTTATATTAGATAAATAAATTTTAGTGAAAATATAAGTAGGGAGCTCCCTGCTTATATTTTCTTTTTAATGGTATAATAACTATATATAGAGGAAAATTAAGATGTATAAAGAATAGCTATAATAGGAAAACTATTAACATGTATTGAGGTGAAAACAATGAATAATTTTGATAAAACTATGATGTTTAGAGTCAATAATGAAGATGATAGTGAGGTTGCTAGAGCTTTAAAAGATGTCTATAAAGCTTTAGAAGAAAAAGGATATAATCCCATTGATCAAATTGTAGGATATATACTTTCTGGTGATCCTGCTTATATTACAAGTCATAAAGAAGCCCGTAGTAAAATGAGAAAATTTGAACGTGATGAAATTATTGAAGAGTTAGTTAAAAGCTATTTGAAGTAATATTGTGGAGTGATTGAATGAAAAAAGTCATTTGTCTATTATCTTTTTTAATTTTCTTATGTTTTATTTCATCAAATGTAGTGGCTAAAGATAGACACTTTGTTTTATTTGTGATGGATGGAGTTGATTTATCGGAAATAAAGAACAGTAGCACTCCTAATTTAGATAAATTAATAAAAAAAGGAGCTATTGCATTAACTAATACTAGAACTTCAGGAGCATTAGAACCTAAAGATGCTTATTTAACTATTGGAGCAGGAGATAGAGCTAGAGCAGGTGTTTCAGCCTATTTAAACTTTAATTTAAATGAAAAGTATAAAGGTATAAGTATTAGTGATTTGTATAATAGAAGAATTAAAAAACTAGATAATAGAGCAATGGTAATTAATATAGAGCTTTCTAGAATAATTTCTACTAATCAAAGTAGTAATTATGATGCAAAAGTTGGAGCTTTAGCAGATGCTTTATATCAATCTAATTCTAGCATAGCTGTATTGGGTAATGCTGATATTTGGCAACAATCACGTAGACATATAGGAATGATTGCTATAAATAAATATGGTTTAATTTTTGAGGGGGATGTTGGTTATAAGATGGCTTTGCGATCTGATCAACATCCCTCTGGCTATATAACTAACCAAGATTATCTCTTGAAAAAATTTAATGAATTACTACCTAAAAATGACCTAATAATTATTGAATCTGGTGATACATCCCGGATGGAAGCTGTTAAAAGTTCATTATTAGCAGATAAATTTAAAGTAGAAAAAGAAAATTCCATTACTAGAGTAGATAAGTTATTAGGTAAAATAGCAGCTAAATTAGATTTTAGAGAGGATTATTTATTCTTTGTAGTTCCTACTACATCTAAGTCTGGTAGATTGAGAGGTCAAAAGTTAACATTATCTATACTAATTGGACCTAAAATCGCTGGTTTATTAAAATCCAATACAACTAAACGTCAGGGAATAATAACTAATCTAGATATTGCGCCAACTATCTATAATTATTTAGGAGGAAGAGAGAAGGAGTTTACTGGTAGTGTAGTAGAAGCAATTCCTTCTAGTAAATCATTAGATTATCTAATTAGTTTAGATAAACAGATACAAAAGACCTTTTCTTGGAGGCCTATCTTAATTAAAGGGTTTATATTATTACAAATTATTACTCTGTTTTTAGTAGGAAGTATTATACTTTATAAAGATTTACCTAGAATTTTAAAAGTAATTTCAAATTATTTATTGATATCTTTATTATGGATACCAGCTTTATTTTTAGTTTCTAGAATTTATATCGGTTTTAATTTAATTTTAGTCATTATAGGAATATTAGTGACTAGTTTTCTTCTAACTTACTATCTGTTAAAGGTTAGTAATAATGAACTTATTCCAATTCTTGTAGTATCTCTAGTTAATTTCATTTTATTAATAATTGATGTGTGGACCAAAACTAAACTAATGAAATTATCTGTATTAGGATATTCTCCAGTAATTGGTGCAAGATATTATGGAATTGGAAATGAATTTATGGGGATAATTATTGGTACTGGTTTAATAAGTTTGACAATTATTAAAGAATTTACAGATAGAATTTCTAATAAGTTATTAGTAGTTTTATTTATTTTTTTAATCTTAACTGTAGGTTACCCTCAGTTAGGAGCAAATTTTGGTGGTCTAATTACAGCTACAGTAGTTTGTAGTGTTGTATATTTCTATTTGCAGGGTTATAATTTAAATATGAGGTTAATATTAAAATTGATAAGTATTTTAATCCTAATAATTATTTCAGTTGTTCTAATAGATACAGTAGTAAATACCAATAACCAAACTCATTTAGGTCGGAGTTTATCAGCAATTAAAAGGGGAGGTTTGTCTGCAGTATTAACTATAATCTATCGTAAATTCAGTATGAACTTAAAATTATTAAGATGGACTATATGGACTAGAGTGGTATTATCATTTGTTATTATTTTAATTATTTTATTCAAAAGACCTAGAGGTGTTATTAAAGCTATAATTGAGACTTATCCTAATTTGAGTGCAGCATTAAGAGGTTTAGTAATTGGAAGTATAGTAACTATGATTGTTAATGATTCAGGTATTGTTGCAGCAGCTACTTTACTTTTATTTCCTATTTTCTCTTTATTGTATTTAGTATTAAAGCGGATAAGATTAAATTAAAATTTAGATAAATTTACAGTTGAAAAAAGGAATTAGCTCCTTAATGGATAATTTTGTAATATCAGGGGGTGTTTTCTATTATAACTTTAGTAAATAAATTATTCAAAAATGATAAAGAAGTTGAAGATAAATATCGAGTTGCTTTAGATATTGGTACAGAATTTGTAAAGGCTATGATAGTTAAATTTGATGGAAGTGATTCAAATATAATAGGTTATGGAAGGATAAAACAAGACTATACTAATATGGAGGGTGGAGCCATATCTAATATAGAGGAAGTAATTAAGACTTGCCATAAAGCAATTGAAAAAGCAGAAAAAATGGCAGAGATAAGTCCTTCTGAAATGGTAATTGGAATTGCAGGAGAGTTTGTTAAAGGGGTCATTACTCCAGTTAATTATGTGCGTCCTTTACCAAAAAAGAGAATAAAAAGAAAAGAAATTGATAATTTAGTTAAAAAAGCACAAAGTATTGCATTAAAATCTGTTCAGGAAGAACTTTGGGAAGATATAGGATTAGAAGATGTGAAAGTTGAACTAGTAAATTCTTCTGTTGTAGAAATGAAAATTGATGGGTATAAGGTTACTAATCCTAAAGAATTTCAGGGTAAAAATTTAGAAATAAGTGTTTTTAATACCTTTGCACCTTTAGTTCATGTAGGTTCTTTAGAAACTGTGGCTACAAGGTTAGGATATAATCTTGTGGGGGTAATAGCTGAACCTTTTTCTATTGCTAAAAGTATTATGAATAATGAAGCTTATGAGTTTGGGGCGATTGTAATAGATATTGGGGGAGGGACAACAGATATTGCCTTGATAAGAAATGGTGGAATAGAAGGGACTAAAATGTTTGGTATAGCCGGAAGAGATTTTACTAAAAGTTTAGCTAGAAGTTTAAATTTAACTTTAGAAGATGCTGAAAATTTAAAATTAGCTTATTCTTTAGAGCATCCAGAGATATCAATAGAGAAAATAAAAGATATTTTAAAGGCAGATCTTGATTTGTTATATGAAGGAATTGAATTGTCCTTAAAATCTTTAGCTAAGTGTGAAGCATTACCACAAAAAATCTATTTATGCGGTGGAGGTAGTGCTTTGAAAGGTTTATTTGATGGAATTATACAAAGAAAGATGTATGAGGATTTACCATTTTTTAAAAAGCCAGAAATTAAGTTGTTAGATGCAAATCAGATAGTAGGCATAGAAGATAATACAAAGTTATTAGTAGGAGCAGAGAATGTAACGCCTAAAAGTTTGGCATTACAATCTACAATGATTGAAGAGGTTAAAGAATGTAATTTATTTTATAAATTAATTAATAATTTGGTTAGTTAAGGAGGCATAAGTATGGAGAAATATATTAAAATATATATAGATCCTGATGAACCATTAAGTTCATTTTTAAAAAAAATAAAATCTGCTAAAGTAGATAAAGTAGTAGTAATTGTACATAGAAATTCTCCAGTTTTTGTAGGGCAGGTAAATGTTGAATTGATTAAAAATTATGCTAAAAAAGCAGGTAAAAATCTGGTTTTTATTACTAAGACTAAGAAGATAAAAAAGGTATTAACTAAAGTAGGATTTGAAGTTTATTCAAAATTAAGTGATTTTGAAAATAATCTAGGTGATGGCGGGATTCAAGAAGAGGAAAGGGAATCATTATTAACCTTAGATGAGTATTCTAATGCGAGGAAGAAATCTAAAAAGAGTCATCGAAATAAAGCCATAATGACAATAGCTCTTTCTTTATTATTAATAGGAGTTTGGATTTATTTTGCTTTCCCAGTAATAACAGTAGAATTAAGACCTACTATCAAAGAAAAGACTCTTATAAGTCAAATTAAGGCTGTAGAAGAGCTAGAAACAGTAGATTGGCATAATTCTTTATTACCTTTGATAAAAAATGAAGTAAATTTAGAGGAAGATATGGTCTTTGAAACAACAGGAAATAAAAAAGTGGGAGTTGATTGGGCAACAGGAGTTTTAACATTGATTAATAGTAATCGTAAAGATGTAACTATTCCTCAAGGAACAATTGTTGCAACTAGAAATAATATAAGGTTTAAGACATCAAAGAAAGTAGTTGTTCCACAGGCTCAAGTAGAGAAATTTATGGATATGGTTGTTGGGGTAAAAGCTGGACAGGCTGAGGTCGATATTATAGCTCTGAATAAAGGTGAATACTCTAATGTGAGTAAGGGCAGAATAGTTGATTTTGTTAATAAAGAATATCCAGTTGATATAGTTAATCCTGAAGCTACTTCAGGTGGGAAGAGTAAATCGGTAAAGGTAGTTGCTCAAAAAGATATAAATCAGGGATTAAAAAATGCTAGAAAGATGATAATAAGTAAAGCAGAAGATAAATTACAAAGCAGGTTTAATTCTGATCTAATATTCTTTAAGGATGACATAAAGTATGATAATCCAACTCTTCAAGCTGAAAACAGTTTAGGAGAAATGACAAATAAGTTAAGAATAAAAGCTAAGGTAAAAATTTCAGGTTTTGCAGTAGAAAAAGAAGGATTAAAAAAATTAATATTTAAATTATATAAAGATAGCTTAAAAGATAGATTTAATCTTAAAACACCTCAAATTACCATTAAAGATATAAATATAGAACAAATCACTGATGATACAATTACTTTTAAGGTTAAGAGTATAGGGCAGGTTGTAGGAAAGATAAACAAGGAAGAAATAATTAATCAAATAGTTGGTAAAAAAGTAACTGAAGCTAGAAAATTATTAGATAATATGCTAGAAGTAAATAGTTATGAAATAAGTCCTGTTAATCAAGTTAATCTACCTCAATTTAAATATGGGATTAATTTGATTATAAATGCAGATGGAGTTTCAGCTGATAGAAGGGAGTAATTTATAATGAAGATCATGGGACTAGATGTTGGAGATAAAAGAACAGGTGTAGCAGTAAGTGATGCTCTAGGATGGACAGCACAGGGAAAAGAAGTAATACAAACAAAGAGTTTAGGGGAAGATATAGCTTATATAGAATCTTTAATAGAAAAGCACGATGTAGAAAAAATTGTAGTTGGCTTGCCTAAAAACATGGATGGATCTCTTGGGCCTAGAGCTAAAAAAGTATTGAATTTTGTAGAGGAATTAAAGAATAAAATAGATCTTCCTGTGATAACTTGGGATGAACGTTTATCTACTGTATCTGCTGAAAGAACATTAATTAATGCAGATTTGAGCAGGAAAAAGAGGAAAAAAGTTATTGATAAGATGGCGGCTGTTATCATTTTGCAGAATTATTTAGATAGCATTAGTTAGTAATTTGAAACTAGTAAATAATAGCTAATAACTAAAATGAGGAGTGATTATTATGGCAGAAAAAGAAGGCAAAATTAAAATTGTGAATGAAGAGGAAGGAATTGTAGTTTTAGAAGAATATAATGGCGAAGAATACAGATATGAAATAGTAACTGTAATTGAGATTGAAGATATTGATTATTTAATATTATTACCAGAAGATAATGAGGGTGATGGAGAAGGTTATGCTCTAAAAGCTACAGATGACGAAAATGGAAAAAGAGTTTATCAACCTGTAATAGATGAAGAAGAGTTGGCTAAATTACAAGAAGAACTGGCTAAAGAAGATTAATATATATAAATATAGGATCCCTCCTATGTTTTTTAGTATAAAATCTGATTTAATTGTCAATACTTATAGTAAGTAATTTAGTAGTTGAAAGAGGGGGGGTTATATGTTATTAACTGAATGTATATTAGATGATAAATATTTTAGAGTAGAGAGCACAACCCATGCTCTTAAGCGGATGGAAGAAAGGGACATTAATCAGAATTTAGTTACTGCAATAATTCTTAGTCTTGATAAAAAGTTATTAGACTATAATGATACAGGAGAAGAGGTTGCAGTAATTGACCAAGAAAACAATTTGGCTGTTATTATCGAAGTTAGAGAATTTAAAGCAGTAGTTATTACAGTAATCGATCGTGCTAATATACATATTAAAGATGGAACTCGGCTTGAAGAAATTGCATAAAAAATAATCGTGCTGTTAACAGCACGATTATTTTTTAATTTATATTAGTTAAATTTCTTCCCATATCTTTTTCTTTTAAGTTTCTAGTTATCATCTTTTCTCTATAATAATTAAAATGTTCTAAGGTTTTTTTAGCCAGAAATTCATTATCTTTAATAGATTCAGCTAGAAAGATTATTTTATTAGCTAGCCTTTCTCTTTCTTTTGGAGTAGCTACTTCATAATCCTCTTTCATTGTTTCTCTAATATCCTCTAAGTTATCTAGGTCATTCATTTCTAACATTTTATTTATTTTTGCTTCTTTTTTTCTATTCTCTGCTATTATTTCTTTGACTTGTTGTCTTAATTTAATGATTTCTTCTTCTTTTTCTTCGTGATTTTTAAAGTTTTGTTTCTCAACAGCTTTTTTAATAGCTTTTTCAAGCTCAGAGTTCTTACTAGATTTGATACTATTATAGATTTCTAAAGCTTTTGATTTAAAATTTTTGGGTCTATTCAATTTATCCTCCTCCTTTATAATAATCAAAAAGCACCTTTAATCTAATATAAGTTACAATAGCTAAGTTATATATAGTGACAATAATTGTAGTAAGATAGTTGCTTAGCAATAGAGTAATATCTTTTTTTGAGTCTATTTTTATGATATAAAAAAGTGTAGCAATAATTTCCGTCTGTATTATATTTTCTATTGTGTTAAAAGGTGAAAATATCTTAGTTTATTAATTTAATTAGACATTTTTGGAAAAAAACCTTTATTGTTTGCTATTTAATTGATAACTTGATTATTAGTGAATATTTCTTTTGTTGATAAATGAAATGAGATTGTTTATAATAGAGTAGGGAAATTAGATTGGATCATTTTTAGCCCGTAGTTTTTAATTGCTAAATATTTATAAGCTAGGAGGATAAGCGATGATAGGAAATAAAGAAGAGATTGAAAACACAGTCAAAAGACGAAGAAAATATCTTATCATAATAGCTATAATATTTATGATGAATTGGGGCTTGTTTAGTTATGTAGATCGATTATTAGGTCCAGTAAATACTTTGAAATCAGAAGATAAGGTTATAGAAGTTGAGCCTGGTTCCTCCGTAGTTAGGGTTAGCAATAAATTATATGAAAATCAGTTGATTCGTAGCCCTATGGCCTTCAAATTTTATATTAAATTAAAGGGATTAGCAACTGAGATACAGGCTGGATATTATAGATTAAATTCTAAAATGCCGGCAACTGAAATTGCAGAGAAGTTAGTTAAAGGACAAGTTGCAACTTATAGTATTACAATTCCAGAAGGAAAAACTATAGAAGAAATTGGACAGGTATTAGCTAAGCATGAATTAGACGAGGAGAAATTTTTGAGTTTAGCTAAAAATAAAGAAGTGGTATTTATAAAATCAAATCCAAAGGTTAAATATAATCTTGAAGGTTTTCTCTTCCCAGAAACCTATCAGATTCCTTATGGTGCTAATGAAGAAGAAATAATTGATATTATGCTAAAAGAATTTGAAAGAAAAATTTCTTTATTAAAAGATGAGATTAAAGAAAGCAAGTATAATTTAGAAGAAATTATAACTATTGCATCTTTAATTCAAGCAGAGTCCAAATTAGATCAAGAGGGTCCACTAGTTGCCAGTGTAATTTATAATAGGTTGAATAAAAATATGAAGCTACAATTAGATGCAACAGTCCAATATTCACTATCAAAACGAAAGAGTAGATTATTGTATAGTGATCTTAAGGTAGATACACCTTATAACACTTATAAAAATTATGGTTTACCGCCAGGTCCTATTAATAATCCAGGTATTGAAGCTATAAAATCAGCTTTAGACCCTAAAGAAACAAATTATTTATATTATGTATTGACAACAGATGGAAAGCATAGATTTACCGAAAGCTATAAAGAGCATTTGCAAGTTCAAAATAGATTAAATAATAAATAGTAATGATATAATAAATTAAAGGGGTGTCTATTAATACACCCCTGTTAAGTTATATTAACTAACTAGGTTATTAGTTGTAAAAGGGGTGCTATAATGAGTAATATTATCCAAGAATGGATTATTAAATATTTACGAGAGAAACAACAAGATAGAGTAGGGAAGTTAAAAGAGGTAGAAGAGAGAGCTAAGTCTAGGGGAGTTCCTATTATTGAGCCAGAGGTTGGTAATTTACTAAATTTATTAGTTAAAATTCATCGACCTAAGAGAATTCTAGAGATAGGAGCAGCTGTAGGATATTCTACTTTATGGTTAGCTAAAGATTTTGACGGTCAAATTACTACTATAGAGTTAAAAGAAGGTGATGCTAAAAGAGCTCAAGATAATTTTGAGGCGATTGGTTATGATAATATCAAATTACTAGTTGGAGATGCTTTAGAAATTTTACCTACTTTGGAAGAAAAATTTGATTTTATATTTATAGATGCAGCTAAAGGACAATATATGAACTTTTTAGAGCAAAGTTTGAGATTGGTCAATGATGGTGGATTAATTGTAGCAGATGATGTATTATTTAAAGGTATGATTGCTGATGATAGATTTTATCATCCACGTTATAATACACTGACTAAGAGATTAAGAGAATATGTAGATACAGTAATGGATCATCCATTACTAGATTCATCAATAGTTCCTTTAGGAGATGGAGTAGCAATTAGTATTAAAAAGGAGGAAGAATAGATGCAATTACCGGAATTATTAGCTCCAGCAGGAGATTTAGAAAAATTAAAGATGGCAGTTTTATATGGTGCAGATGCTGTTTATTTAGGTGGAGAAGCTTATGGACTACGTGAAAAAGCAGGAAACTTTACTATAGAAGAGATGAAGGAAGGATTGGATTTTGCTCATCAACGAGGGGTTAATTTTTATGTAACAGTTAATATCATTGCTCATAATGAAGATTTAGAGGGATTAGCAGAGTATATTAAAGAGTTAGATGAGTTAGGAGTAGATGCTGTAATTGTAGCAGATCCAGGTATCTTATCTATAGTGAAAGAAGTAGCTCCTAATTTAGAAGTACATATTAGTACCCAGGCCAACAATACTAATTGGAGAACGGCAAAATATTGGAAAGATCAGGGTGTGGAGAGAATTGTTGCAGCTAGAGAATTATCTTTTGAGGAGATTAAAGAGATTAAGGATAAAGTTGATATAGATATAGAAGCTTTTGTACATGGAGCAATGTGTATTTCTTACTCAGGCCGTTGTTTATTAAGCAATTATATGAATGGTAGAGATGCTAATCGTGGTGCTTGTGCCCATTCTTGTCGTTGGAAGTATACTCTAATGGAAGAGCAACGTAATGGAGAATATTATCCGATCTATGAGAATGAAAGAGGAACATTTATATTTAATTCTAAAGACCTATGTATGATAGAATATATACCTGAACTAATTGAGACAGGGATAGATAGTTTGAAGCTAGAAGGAAGAATGAAGAGTCTACATTATGTAGCTACAGTTACCAATGTATATCGTCGTGCTTTAAATGAATATGCTAAAGATCCTAAGAATTACAAATTTAAAGAAGAATGGTTAGAAGAGTTAATTAAGATTAGTCATCGTAACTATACAACAGGGTTTTATTTTGAGAAACCTGGTGGAAGTGAGCAGAATTATGATGATTCAGGTTATACTAGAGCCTATGATTTTATGGGAATAGTACGTGATTATTTACCTGCTAGTAATGAAGCTGTGATTGAAGTAAGGAGTAAGTTCTTTACCGGTGATATTATAGAAATCTTTGGAGCTAAGACAGATACATTTATACAAGAAATAGAGTATATTGAGAATGAAGCTGGTGAAAGAGTAGCAGATGCTCCCCATCCTCATCAATTAATAAATGTTAAAGTTGATAATCCTGTTGAAAAGTATGACTTAGTAAGACGAAAAAGAGGCGATGATAATGAATAATCCAGTTCTAATAGGGATTACTGGAGGAACAGGATCAGGTAAGACAACAGTTGCAAAAACAATTATGGAAGAGTTAGATTATAATAATATAGTTATGATTCAACAGGATTCTTATTATAAAGATCAAAGTAATTTAGAGTTTGCAGAGAGGATTAAGACTAATTATGATCATCCCTTTGCTTTTGATACAGAGTTATTGATAGAGCATCTTAATGAGTTATTAGCAGGAAACTCTATTGCAAAACCAGTTTATGATTTTACAAAACATACTAGAAAAGATGAGACTGTAATTATAGAATCTTGTGATGTTATTATTTTAGAAGGTATTCTAGTTTTAGAAGATGAACAGTTAAGAGATATGCTTGATATTAAGATATATGTAGATACTGATAATGATGTTAGATTCATTCGTAGACTACTTAGAGATACAGAAGAACGCGAAAGAACAATGGATTCAGTAGTTAAGCAGTATTTAGAGGTGGTAAGACCGATGCACCAACAATTTATTGAGCCTACTAAGAAATATGCTGATATTATAGTTCCTGAAGGTGGCTATAATAAAGTTGCAATTGATATCTTAGTTACTAAGGTTAAATCTATTCTTGAGGGGTTAGATTAAATATGGATACTATTGGATTTCAGGTACAGGTTGAACAGAGTGAGTTATATTTTGTAGATAATATTTTAAAGTCTTATGAAGGTTTGGCTTTTACTACAGTAGTAGGTGTTGAAGATGGGATTGGTACACTTAATGTAGAGGTTAGCGCAGGAACTAAAGAGGATGTATTAGAGATATTGCATAATTTAGAAAATCAAATTGATTTGGAGATAATTAAAGGATAATAACTTTTGTTAAAGGGCACAAGTGACTATAACATCTAAAGACCTTTTTAGGTGTTAAATGGTCTTTGTGCTTTTTTGTTCAAGTATTAAATTTTAATTACTTTGATATTATACTCAATAATTTATCTTTGTAGATATATTTAATCTTAACTATATAAGTTGAATTAATAATTTTCATAAAAATATAAATAAAAAACTTGTTTTATTATGAATTTAACTAATCTATACGAATAATTTTAAAAATTTAATTATATATAGAAGATAGAAAGAATTTGAATTTACTTAGAAACAAATTGAAACCCAAACCTTTTTTGACGCTGATTAAAATCTGATTAAGTTTTGATCTTATTTATTAGCTAGTAGCCGTTAGCTACTAGCTAATAAATAAAATACCTGCGTAGATCACCCAAGAGTACTTCCTCAGTCATTCTTCTCTGGGTTTGAACAGATAAGACTTTGCAAGATTTTAATTTTTTGAATTTTAGTTCTTAAAAGATTACTAAAATTCAAATTTTAGATATATAATACGAAATTTTTATTAATTGCTATATAAATTAATTCTTCAGTCCTTTATTCGTGTTAATTCGTGGCTAAAAATTATTTTAGTAAGTGCTTATGTTTTAATGAAATTCTTTAATTCAATCTATATGTTATTAAATTTCATCGAGAACTACAACTATTAAGTTTGAATCTTCTGGCTTATCAATAAATTTTTTTCTTGTATTGCCATTAATTAAAAGTTTGGTGATTATAGTTTCATTAGCAGTATCTTTAGTATATTTTACTAAAGCCTTATTACCTTTCTTTCCAATAAAAGAATGTGACCATGGTAAACTTACATTTTCTAAGGTTATTTCCTCTTCATTTGAGCTATAATAGCTAATGTCTATAGTATCTGTTCCTGTTATCTCATATTCAACCTCATATATAAGTTCAATTCCTGTTATATCACTAATAGTTGAAGAAGTGCATCCATTAAGAAATAAGCTTAATGAGCAAATAAGTAAAATAAAAATTATTTTCTTCATTTAAATCCTCCTTTTTGTTTAGATGTTTTCTATAAAAATAAGATATATCCTAAAGAATTATCTTATAAAAACATATTACTACATAAAATCAGAATAACCTTCTTTAAATTTACTCATAAAATAAAATTTTCCACAAGAAGATAATTGCTTGATAATCCTTAATGTTTTTCTATCCCTGGTGACATAACTGTTTTTAATATAGAATATCTTAAAAAATTTCAAGATTTAAGAGATAAAGAGAAGATTGATATATGAAGATTAGTAGCAGAATAATGAAAAATAATATATTAAAAAATTGAATAATTTACAGAATCAAGTTGATTTGGAGATAGTTAAAGCTGAATAAATTTTATGGACAGGCACAATAGGCTAAAGCTCCTCATATAAATATAAATAGAGGTGGAATTTGGGAGGTGATTGGTCTTTGGTGCCTTCTTTTTTAGTTGAGTTATGCTCAAATTTATTGGATGGGCTAATGTTTTTGGTATCATATATTTCTAATGGTAATACCTTTGCTCAGCCTTTGTCTGCCGAGGAAGAAGAGGAATATTTAAATAGATTAGCCCAAGGAGATATTGAAGCTAAAGAGAAGTTGATAGAACATAATATGAGATTGGTAGCTCATATTGTAAAAAAGTTTGAAAATACTAACGTAACAAAGTTACAATATTAGTATAAAAATAAGTTTGATCTATCACCACTTATATACAATTTCTATTAAATTATTTTTACTGCTTACTCTTACTTCCTTTATTATCCGACTAACAGCATTTTTCTTTTTCTGCATTGATATATTATCATCTTTTAAAGTTTTTAGTATATTTTTTAAAGCTGATAAAAATTTATCCTTATCAATATTATTACCTATTAGCTTACTGCTAATAGTTTCTAATTCTTTAATTAATTCCTCTTTTTCCTCATTTAATCTAACCTTATAATTTTGAAGTTGTTCTAGAGTGATTACTCCAGCCTCATAAGCTTTCATTTGTCTTTCAAATTGATCATCAAAGTTGTCTAATTTTACCTTTAGGCGTTCATGTTTTTGCTGTGTGCTACTTTTATTAGTTTTAGATATGTTCAGTCTGTTTATATCTATATGGCCATTTAAAATAGATTCTAAGGCTTGTATAACTTCATCATCAATTTTGCCCATATTATTATAGTTCCCATAACAATTTTTATACTTACCATGATTAGTGCAGCGGGCATACACGTAAGTGGCTATTTTGCCAGAAGCTAATTTTTGTCTTGAAAATTGGCGGTGCATAGTTCCTTCACATTCATAGCACTTTAATAGACCTTGAAGAAGATAAGGATCGTATTTACTGTAACTCCTTCTAGTTCTTCTTTTTTGAGTAAGATCTTGGACTAACTCGAAATTATCTTTAGATATAATTGGAGGGTGATTATTTTCTATTTTTATATCTTGCCATTCAAAAGTTCCTATATAAGCATTGTTCTTTAACATTCTTAATATAGTAAGGTTGTTCCATTTCATTTGTTCCCCAGTACTCTTTTCTAATGAGAATTCTTTAATATTCTTTTGTAGATCCATGGCCAATGATTGAGTACCTTTACCATTTATATATTCTTCAAAGATATATTTTACTATTTTTGATTCCTCTTCTTGGATTTGATATTTACCATCTTCACCAATTATATAACCTAAAGGGGGTTTACCGACAGCTTGACCTAATTTAGCTTTTTCCCTTTGGCCTTTTTCAACTTCACGAGCTAAGTTTTCAGAGTAGAACTCTGCTATTACTTCAAGTATACCTTCAATCATTTTACCGATAGGACCTTCCCCAAAATCCTCTTTAATGGCTATTACATCGACTCCGCAGTCTCGCCTAAGCAAAGACTTATACACTATTGAATCTTCTCTATTACGAGCAAATCTGTCCGTCTTATGAATAAGTACAGCATCGTAATCTTCTGGATTTGATTTAATATCTCTTATCATTTGCTGGAATTGAGGTCTATCAGCTGTTTTGGCACTTTCTCCACGATCTACATACTCGCCAACAACTTCATAACCATTCTCTGAGGCATAGTCACGGAGCTGGCTGGTTTGAGCATCTATTGATAATCCTTCTTCAACTTGTATTTTAGAAGATACACGGGCGTAGATTACAGCTTTTTTCAATGTGATCACTCCTTTCTATCGTTATGCAATAAAATAAAAACCCATCATAAAAAATAATAAAGGTACAATACCGAGTATAAGTGTGCCTTTAGGCAAATCTCTAAAGAATAATTTTCTAATCATAATTAACAGAAAGAATATACCCATCAATATTGTTCCATTTATTAAACTACCTAATCCAACAATTTCTCTAAGAGATATATTAGCTGACAATGACGAGAAACTTACTATATTACCAATAATTAATGCAAAAACCGCAACTACTACTGCTACCATTTGAATAAAATTGCCATAGAAATTTTCGACTTGTTTTTTAGTTTCATTCATTTTATTTTCAAAATCATTTCTAACGCTATAGATGAACTTATCTAAACTATTATCTAAAGAATCTATTTTTTTATCTACCTGAGATAACGAGTTTCTTTTAATAAGTTCTTCCATCAATTTGTTATTTTCATTTATTTTTTCTTTGCTTATTTCGGTAAGATTTCCTATCAAATTTAAAATCTCAAGTAATTGGTCATCTTTTTTTATTTGATTTTTTTCACTCGTTCTTTTAATTTCGTTTTTCAATGTATCTAATTTATCCATATTCAACCTCTTTTCATTATATAAAATTTCAAATAATTCATTAATATCTATAAATAAAAACCTAGCATCAAGCTAAGTTTAACTGTTTATTTAAGGGTTAGGGTAAGGGTTGCCCAAAGGGTTAAATAAAGAGTTTGGCAATGCAGTAACAGTAACAGATAACAGATAACAGATAACAGTATACAGTAATAAAGACATAGTTCGGACTCTGTCACGAACCTCCTCTTAACATTACCCATTATAGTTAAATATTTCCCAAACTAATAAAAAATAAAAACAACTAGCTAAAAAGAGAGTTGTATCTAAAAGAAATTACCATATATTTTTTTACCGTCTCGGCAAGGTATTTTTTTAATACTTAATTTAGTGATCATAGCTTGTCTAGTTACTTTGAAAAATTTAACTAGCTTATCTAAGTCATATTTGCACCTATATGATTCTCGTTTCAAAACTGGAGTAGGAATCAATAATTCACTAGCAAAAATATCAGCTGCTATATCCTCAGGTGACTTTTCTTTAGAAAAAGCAGGAGAAGGATTAGTGAATATTGTATTTCCTACATCCAATATATCATGAGCTATTTCATGTGCTACATTAAATCTTAGTTGCCCTGGAGACTGCCTTTTATCAATTATCATTATTTTTTCTTTATCAGTTCTGATAAACATAGCTTCATCTTCAGTTAATTTTCTATCAACTAAAGTGATTTGTCTTTGTTTTATTATGTGATTTAGATCAACAGGGCAGTTTAAATTATTAGCTGTTAGGTATTGCCTAGCCTTCAACTCGATAATTTTTTCTGTTTTCAATTAAACCACCCCTATAAAGTTGTACCTTTCTCTTTTCCTTCTCTGACTGCTTTAAGCACTCTAATAGCAGTAGCTAAGTCTTCCTTACTAGCTCCTCTTGCTTCTCGCAAATACATTTGTATTTCTTCTTTTTGAAGCAAATCAGCTATAAACCTATTTTCTTCATCACTTAATAATTTTTGGACATCATCTGGTATCTTTGGTGATGAAGGTACTGCTTTTTTTATATCAGTGCGACCCAAGAGGTAGTCTACTGAAACATCGAAGATTTCGGCTAATTTGGTTAAAGTATCATAGCCAGGTTCTTTCCCTTTGGTTTCATACCCTGCGATTGTAGCTCGACCCACTCCTATTTTATCAGCTAGCTGTTGTTGGGTTAATTTATTTTCTTTTCTTAATTGCCTTATCCGTTTTTTGAACATTGTTCAATCACCTCAACTTATATAATAATAATACCTCTAAATGTGCCTATAGTAAACATATAGTATCTAAAAGACACAAAAAATAAAAATAAACTTGACAACGTGTCCTAAAGGAACTATAATATAAGTACAAATGTTCTTTTTAGACACGAGAGAGGAGGGTATCTATGAGAATTCAATTAAAAGAAAAAAGGTTAGAAAAAGGTTTGACCCAAAAGGAATTAGCAAATAAAGTAGGGATTCATCGTGCTTATTATAGCAATATAGAGTTAGGAAATAAAAATCCTTCATTAGCTGTAGCCACAAGGATAAAAAAAGAGTTAGGAACTAAAGAAGATGATATTTTTTTAATTTATAACGTGTCGGAAGGGAACGACCAAACCCAAAAAGCCAGTTAATAGTATCCCCAAGATTGCTAGTTGGTATGTTAGGGGGTGAGAGTGATGAGTGAATTAGAGAAGAAGATCTCAGATTTAGAAAAGAGAGTGGCTGAACTGGAAGGGCGAGTTCCAGAACAGCTAAATGATACAACCAAAATAGCAAAAGAGAGTAAAAAAACTATTAAAGAAATGTATCAAAGAGAAAAGTTAAACTCCTAATAAATCTTTTTTGATTAATTTACTAATTTGCTCCTTTTCTTCATCAGATAATTCAGTTAAATCAATATCTGAATTAATTAAAAGAGCCAGTTTGATGGATAGATTAGAATTAAGCATTGCAAAACTAGAAGTTATTGTTGCTTGAGGATTGTCAGGATTATCTTTTTTAAATTTTTCTATAGCTTCGATAAAACAATCCTTAATTAAAGGTAAAAGAACTTTTTCATACTCTTTGATTTGATTTTCTAATTTTTCTAGATCCAATATAATTACCTCCTTCCTATTACCAATATTCGACAGGAAGAGAGTAGTGACCTGCAAATAGAAAGGAGACAAGATAATGAACAATAGTACCTTAATTAACGGCAGAAAATTAATAAACAAGCAATATGATAACCAGCGAGTAATTATTTTTGAGGACATAGATAGGCTGCATAAAAGATCATCTGGTACTGCTAAAAGAAATTTTAATAAGAACAAAGAGTATCTGATTAAAGGGGAAGATTATTTTATTTTAAAAGAAGAAGCTTTGGACGAATTTCGTACTAACCTCCCAGAAGGGGTAATTAGTAAATTTGCTCCTAGTCTAGTCTTAATTGCTGAATCTGGTTATTTGATGATAGTAAAATCTCTTCAAGATGATCTGGCATGGCAAGTGCAAAGAACTTTAGTTAAAAATTATTTTAGAGTTAAAGATAATATCTCTAAACCAAATAGTACATTAGGAGTTTTAAGAGCTGCATTAGATGAAATTGAAGTAGCCCAAAGAGAAGCCAGAGAAGCTAAACAATTAGCTGCAGCTACCAAAGAAGAAATAACTAACATAAGAGAGACTATTATAGAAACTGATGAAGATTGGCGTAACTGGGTTAATAGTAAGATAAACTCTATTGGGTTTAAGACTAAGAGATATAGAGAGATTAGAAATGACAGTTATGAAGAGTTAGAAAACAGAGGTAAATGCCGATTAAGTGTAAGGTTAAGTAATCTTAGAGATAGATTAAGAGAAAATGGAGCAACTAAGACTGAGATTAAGAAAGCCAATAAGTTGGATGTTATAGAGAACGATATTAGGTTAAAAGAAATCTATGCAGCTATAGTTAAAGAAATGGCCATAAAATATAGCGCTTAGGTTAGTAATAATATCCAGCATAGGACAATCAGAATCACAAATATACTCTAGTGGGAGGGGGTAGAATGGCTTATAAAGTTTTGCATAGATTCGAGCTTGAAGACGGAACAGAGTCAGAGGCATTAGAGAAAGATGAATTTATAGATAAATTCAAAGAGAAATTATTAGATTGGGAAAAAGGATATCAATTTGTTGAAATGGTGGCTGAGTCTGCACTAGAGGAAGGTGCAGGGAGGGTAGCTTGATACCCTCGGGAAGAATTAGGACAATCATGACAAGCTGGCGAGGAACCAGCTAAGAAGTGTTATGTGATTTGGTTTAACTTACTTATATTATAATATAGCCTCCAATGGAAGATAAATAATTATATTCCATGATTACTGGAAATATTGAAGGGAGGTGAGAAGAGTGCATCCGAAATATAAGAAAAGATGGTTAGAGAGTTAGAAAGAATTATCATTGAAGCTTAATAAAGCTGAAAAAGAGGGTAATAAAGACAGAGTAGAGCATTTAGAGAGACTTATCCGTGTAGCGGATAGAAAATTAATTAGTTAGGAGGTAATAAGACTATGTGTGTAGCTAGGGAACTTAGGAATGTTAGAGAATCGCTAGGAATGAATCAGGGAGAATTTGGAGCATTGATCGGATACGGTAGAACTTCAATATCAGACATGGAGAAAGGCGATAAAGAAATACCTGATTTTGTTATAAGTAAAGCTGTCTCAAAGTTTAATGCTTTAGGATTAGCTTTAGAAAAGTGCCAGGAGTGTAGTTGTAATTATTTTGTTCCAGCTAAAGTGGATATAGATTCTAGTCCAGTTGAAGTTTTAGATATACTTATTGAAGAGTTTGAAGAGGGGATTCAAGCAGCTAAGAAAGCTAAGAAAGAATTAAAATTGCATAACAAGAGAAGTAGAGAGTTTTTGAGCGAGGCAGAGTTTAGGAAACTAACAGATTGTACAGAACAGATTTATGATCCAATGACTGGGATTGTGAAATGGCTTGAAGTTTTTCAAGAAAAATATAAAGGAAATGTAAAAGAAACTAAGTCTAAAAATATTACTAAACTTTATGATAATGGTGCAAAAAGAAAAAATTCACCCGTTGCAGCGGATGAACTTAAGCAATACGCTTATTAAATTTAAGTTATTTTTATTATATCAAATTTAGGAGGTAATAGCAATGACTCATTACCAAGCTACATCTAAAAGAATTTATAGGAATTTTGATATAAAAGAATTTAGAGAAATATTTGAGGAGGAAGTTATGAAGCTCAATTTAAGAGGTATCTTGAAAAATATTGGAAAGGGTTACTATAAGATTATACAGGTGTACAAAAATGGAAAAACTCGGGTTCTAGAAAATGATGAGAATCATTTAGAGACTTTCATCAGCAATATTAGCAAAGGTAACCTAAAGGAATATGAAATTATGTCAGATTGTAAGATAAGCTTGAAGTTATCTAATGATTACGTAAGCGATCATTGGGAGGTTATTCCTGTTATGCGGCTTATTCAATATCAAGTGTCGAACTATAGAAGGAGAGTAGTAGATAATGATTTGATAAATAAACAGCTAGGCCTATGTTTGTTGACCAATATAAAGCAAGCTAAAAAGATTCATAGTACCGATATTATTGAGATTATTGATTATGTAGATGAAAATAAGATTGAGTATATATTAAAAGATAAATTTGAGCGACAAATAACTAAAGTGGAGCTTTCTAATAAACTGAGTAGGGTGATATAGATGAAGGTCCAGGTATTATTCAGATATGGCGAAATAGAGGTTAGCATGAGTGATACTGTACTCGTAGAGCAACTAGAAGATTCATTGAACAGAAATCAGGGCTACGATAGAAAATATCCCTGGAGATATCGTAGAAGGAGGGCGAATTAATGGGAAGTGAGGCTTGTGTTGAATGGATTGCGCAAAATAGCTTTGTAAGAGTCGGTTGGGATTGGGTAGTTGATTCAGAAGAAGATTTAAGTTGTACGATATATTATTGCCCTTTTTGTGGCAGCGAACTAAATGGATACGGATGCACTAAATATAAGGAGGCTGAAAAATGAAAGANATTAGGTTANNNAGNTTGAAACTNAAAAATTTCAAAGGGATTAAAGACTTTGAGATTTTAGATTTTTCAAAGAATACTAAAATATTAGGTGATAATGGTACAGGTAAGACTAGTTTGTTTGATGCTTTCAGCTGGCTGTTATTTGATAAGGACAGCCAAGGAAATTCAACTCAGTCATTTGATATAAAGACTTTGGATGAAGAGGGGAATGTAATTCATGGTTTGGAGCACGAGGTTGAGGGTGTACTACAGATCAATGAAAAGAAGTTAACTCTTAGAAAGACATATTATGAAAAGTGGACTAAGCAAAGGGGTTCAGCAGAGAAGAAGTTTACTGGTCACACTACAGATTACTTTTTGAATGAGGTACCAGTTAAGAAGAGTGAATATGATGCCCGAATTAATGAAATAGTAGATGAAGATATTTTCAAATTACTTACTAATCCAGCTCATTTTAACGAGGAATTGCATTGGAAAGAGCAGAGAAAAATATTATTTAAAATCGCTGGTGATGTAGATAGTGAAGAAGTGATTGCAGCTGCTGAGGGGTTAGATGATCTTCAAAGTATATTGGGTGGAAAAAAGATTGAAGATCATAAAAAAATTATTGAAACCAATCGCAAGAAGATTAATAAAGAATTAGATAAGATTCCTGTTCGTATTGATGAAACAAAATTAGGTATGCCAGACATCTCTAATTTAGATAAAAAAGAGATTAATGATGAAATTACAGGATTGAAAATGAGAAAGTCTGCTAAAGAGAAGAAGATCAGCAATATTGAAAATGGAGGTGAGATCGCTAAGAAGAAAAAGGAACTTGCAGAACTCCAATGTGAACTTATGGAGATTAAGAGCAACCATAGAAGTAGTTTTGATGATGAGATCGAACAGAATAGAGCAATTTTAGAAGAGTTAAGGGATAAATATCGTTCTGTTAATTCTGGTATTAAAGATAAAGAGCAAGAGATTAAGACTGGCAAACAGAGAATAGAGAAGATAGATAAAGAAATATCTAAACTTCGTACTAAATGGCATGAGGTTAATAAAAAAGAACTAAAATTTGAGCAAGAAGATGTTTGTCCTACATGTGGGCAAGATGTTCCTCAAGAGCAATTGGAAGAGACTAGAGAGAAAGCAATCAAAGAATTCAATCTAGATAAGTCTAATCAACTAGCAGAAATAAATTCAGATGGCAAGAGCAAGGCTGAATATAAAGAGATTGTAGCAGAAAAGAATGAAAATCTTAAAGCTGATATTAAAGATTTAGAATCTAAAGCTGAAAAGTACCAGGAAGAAGCAGAGAAGATTCAAGCTAAACTTATCGATTTAAAAGCAAAAGCTAAAGCAGTAACTGAATCAGAAGACTATCAATCTAAGCTAGAAGAAAAAGAGAAGCTTGAAGAGGAAATCAAACAGCTCCAGGAAGATAAATCACATTCTATAGATGAAGTTAAAGAGCAGATCTATCTATTAGAAAAAGAGATAGAGGCTAATGAGAGAAAGCTGTCTCAACTAGAACAGCATGAGAAAGGCCAAGCAAGGATTCAAGAGTTAACAGATCAGGAGAAAGAGTTAGCAAAAGAATATAGCAGACTCGAGAGGGAGTTATATCTTGCTGAAGAGTTTATTAAGACTAAAGTTGAACTGATGGAGGATAAAGTCGAAGGCGAATTTGATCATGCTCAATTTAAACTCTTTGAAGAACAGATAAATGGAGGGTTAAAAGAGTGTTGCGAAACCCTTTACCAAGGAGTTCCATATGGGTCTTCACTTAACAATGCTGCAAGAGTCAATGTTGGGTTAGATATTATCAATACTTTGTCAGCTTATTATGGATTTAGAGCTCCAATCTTCGTGGATAATGCTGAGAGTGTAACCAAACTGATTGATGTTAATAGTCAAATGATTCAATTGATTGTAAGTAAGCCAGATAAAGAGTTGAGGGTAGAGTTAGAGCAAAAGGAAATGAAGGAGGCGGTTTAGATTGAGTAAATTTAAGATTGAAATTGAAATTCCAGATAGTAACTTGCCTAATGATAAAATTGACAAACTTTTTCATACTGATAATTGTATCAAGATAGCATTACATGAATTTCAAGAAGACCATGGAGATTTAGAAGGAATTAGAGTTCATGACACTATAATAATTGATTCTTTTGAATCTGAATAATAAATAAACTTAAGGAGGAATTAGATAATGAGTAATAATGAATTAGCAGTAGTAGGTCAAAAGATTGTGGATAAGGTTTCTAGTAGGGTGCAGGACTTGCAACAAAAAGGAGATTTAGTATTACCTAAAGATTATTCAGCAGCTAATGCACTGAGGTCAGCGTGGTTGGAATTGCAGGATACAAAAACCAAAAACAAAAAACCAGTTTTGAGTGCATGTAGTCAAAATAGCATAATGAACACTTTGTTAGAAATGGTTACAAAAGGACTTAATCCGAGCAAAAAGCAATGCAGTTTTGTAGCGTATGGTAATAAATTAACTTGTCAAGTAGAGTACCCAGGTAATATAAGAATGGTTAAATCCATGGCAGGGGCTGATGATGTTAATGCTACAGTTGTTTATAAGGGTGACGAATTAGATTACGAAAAGATAAAAGGGAGAACGGTTATTCATAGCCACAAAACTTCTCTTGAAAACAAAATAAATGGTGAAATAATAGCAGCTTATGCGACTATTGAGTTTCCTGGAGAGAAGCCAGATTATAGTGAAATTATGACCTTACAGCAGATGAAACAGGCTTGGAAGCAAGGAAATATGTACAAAAATGAAAACAGCGACAGTTTTCATAATAAATTTTCTGAGGAAGCTTGTAAAAAGACAGTAACCAACAGAACTTGTAAGACTTATATTCGTAGTAGTGATGATGTTAACTTGCTCATTGCCAAAGCTAATGAAGCTGGGATTAAAATGTCAGAAGATATTCAAGCAGAGCAGGAAGTGCAAGAAGAGATTGAAGAGAATGCTAATAGTCAAGTGATTGATATTGAACTTGAAGAACAGGATCAAGAGGAAAAATCAACTTTAGTTTCTGGTCCTATGAAAAATTTAGATGAAGCAAAGAAAATAAAAGAGAAAGCGGATGAAGAAGTTAAAAATATGCCAGAGGAGCCAGATTTTTAATGATTGATATAACTACACTAGCCTCTGGAAGTAAGGGGAATTGCTACTATATAACTGATGGTAGCACTCCCTTGCTCCTGGAGTGTGGAATATCAATAAAAGAGATAAGAAAGGGTACAGAGTTCAGGCTTGGAGAGGTTGAAGGGTGCTTGATTACTCACGAGCATGGCGATCATATTAAAGCAGCTGTTGATGTCGCTAGAGCTGGAATAGATTGTTATATGTCAAAGGGTACATTTGACAGTTATGGGTTTGGTTCTCATAGGTTTAACATTATTGATAGAGAGGTTTTGACAGATAGATATTTACAATTAATTATAGGTAGTTGGGTTATAAAACCTTTTGCAGTCAATCATGATGCAATTGAACCATTAGGATTTTTATTATTTAGCAAAGAGACAGGAGAGAGATTATTATTTGCTACTGATACTTTTTACTTGAAAGGTGTCTTCCCTGGACTGAATTATATAATGATTGAGTGCAATTATGCTTTAGATATACTCAATGAAAATATCAGATCTGGCAGAGTTCCAGCAGTCCAAAAGAAGCGATTACTTAAGTCCCATTTTAGCTTAGAGAATGTTAAAGAATTTTTGAAAGCTAATGATTTAACTCAAGTTAAAGAGATTCACTTACTGCATTTGAGTGATAGGAATAGTGATGAAGAGAGGTTTAAGAGGGAGATCCAAGAATTGACGGGCAAAATTGTTTATATTGCGTAGAGGAGGGGTATGAATGGATATTAAAAAAGATAGTCAATACCAAGATGGAAGAGGTTATTGAGTCTGGCAAGATAGAGGAATTGATTGAAAATAAAATTGAAAAATCATTAGAAACAGCTATAGAAAAATACTTTGATAGCTGGGGAGATTTCCAAAAGGATTTAAATGAAACACTAAAAGAAAAAATGAAGATTAATTTAAATGATATGGAGATACCGGCTTATAATAAATTAATTTTAGATTTTATAGAAAAGGAAGTAAATAACACATTATCTACAGTAGGTGTAGAAAAGGTTAAAAATAATTTAAAAGAATTATTAGCTTCTGCACCTAAGGAAATAAAATTACAAGAGATTATAGATAAGTATATAGAAGAAAAAGATGATGAGATACACGAGGATTTTATAGAATATATTTATTTTGATTATAAGCATAGCAGCATTAAAGGTTATGTTGATATTATCATCAACTTGCATGAGTTAGGAAAGTATGATAGTCCAGATTTAAATTTTACTTTAAGAGAAATAGAAGAGGATAAGTATGAGATCTTTAGGGTTGATATCAAGGGTGCTAGTCTTAAGGATTTTGATTTTATAGGTAGTTTGTATGGGATAGAAAGATTTATGTTTAATCTGTATGCAGCTGGTTCAGTTGTAGTTAATGATCCAGAAGGATTTGATTATTTGAATACATGCACAGGATTATATTAATTAGTTAGAAAGGAGGGTTTGAGTTGGCCAGACCCAAAAAGAGTTGCCTTGATTATTTTAGTCTTGATGTCACTATGGATGATGAAACAAATTTAATAATAGCTGAATATGGAATGGAAGGTTACGGAATCCTTATATCCATGTTTCAAACAATTTATGGCAACAAAGGCTACTATCATAAGTGGACAGAAAGAGAACAAATACTTTTTAGCAATAGGGTTTCTGCTAGTAAAAACATAGTTATTGATGTAATTAATGATTGTGTAAAGTGGGGAATATTTGACCAAGAAAAGTATTCTGAATATCAGATATTAACCTCTAAGAGGATACAAGAACATTATATAGATGTAACTTACAGGAGAGCAGAAGTCGAAATAGAGCTTGATTATCTAGTCATAGATAAGGTTGATAGAGATAACATTGTGTATACTGGGGTTTCTGATAGCAAAAACTCTCCAAGCGATAAAGTTTCAGATAACAAAAGTACACAAAGTAAAGTAAGTAGTAAAGTAAGTAGTAAAGTAAAAGATGAAGAAGAAGATACGCACACGCATGAAGAGGAAGAAATTTCTCAAAAAAAGAAGGATCCAGTTTTTGATATGTACGAAAAAGTATTTGGAAGATGTTTAAGTGCTTATCAAGCAGAATTATTAGATTCTTATACTGAAGATGGACTAACTGATGAAATTATTATTATGGCCATAGAAGAAGGCGGTAAAAGAGATGTTAATGGATTTAAGTGGCTACAGACTACCCTTAATGATTGGCTAAGCAAAGAGTTAGATGAGCCCTGGAAGATTAAAAAATATCTAAATGAGAGAGATGGACCTAAGAGAGGGGATGGTGTAAATGGAAAGCATAGCTCAAATAATTCAAGAGGATTCCAAAAAGGTAATCAACATAAATCAGAATACGGTAAAGGATGCCTCGAAGATCCAGAACTCCAAGAGGTCGATGTATCAATCGACGACCTCTGATCCAGTAGATAAGATAAAGCAAATCAAATGGAAACAAGCTTGGGAGCTACAGAATGGAAATGCTGATAAAACTCAGTTTAGTTGTCACATTTGCTGTGATAAAAAGATAGTAGTAAAAAAAGAAGGAAATAAATTTACAGCTGATGATTGTAAGTGTTTAGAGCAGAAGAAATTAAAAGAGAGAAAGCAAAAGGAACAAAAGAAGTATGAGAATAGTATTAAGGCTGCTGAGATAAGAGAAGAATTTGAAGGAAAAACTTTTGATGATTTTCAATGGCTAAAGGGCAAGAAAGAAGCTAAGTATGCAGCAATGGACTATGTTGATAATTTTGATTTTTATCAAAGCAAAGGAATTGGATTAACTTTTGTTGGCAAATGTGGAAGAGGTAAAACATTATTAAGCCATATTGTTAGCCAGGAATTACTCAAGAAAGATCATACAGTAGTTAATGTAGTTGCTAAAGAGTTTTATGATGATATTAAAGCTACTTATGATGATCCAGACAAAAAGACATCTGATTTGATAACATCTGCCAAGGAAGTAGATCTTCTAGTTATCGATAATTTAAATGCTCAAAGATTTGGATTTGATGAAATAGATAAATTATTTATTATCATAAATCACAGAATTGAAAACAAGAAGCCTACAATTATCAATTCTACTTGTAGCTTAGATAGTCTAGAAAAGAAATTAGCTCCTGATCATGTAAGCAGGTTGATAGGTAAAAATGGAGATCCAATTCAAATTAGTGGGATCGATATGAGAAAGAAACATGGCGAGGCCATAACTAAATTAAGGCAACAAAATATAGGAAAGTTGAAAAATAAAACAATATAACTTCTATAAGTTATATGAACCAGCATAACTTGTCCGATTTATATTTGCTACCCATATCCCAAGTTCCCCTGAGGACTGGGTGGCAAATATAAATATAAATATAGGTGAGTATGGAATAACAGGTTTGCACATGTGAGTGGCTAGTGTGGTGGCTAGCTGCTCGAACTAAAAAAGGGGCGTGAAAGTATGATAAAGATTATTGTGACATGGTTGTTGTTTAATATATTATTTGTAGTTGTAATGTACCGAAAAAGAAAGAAGAAACAAAAATATGGTTATGTAGATATAATGAAAATCATGCATGAAAAAGGTGAAGAAATTGGAGAAAAATGAATTATACCAAAAGGCAATTGATAAATGGGGTAAAGAAGAGCAGCTGAAAATGGTTGCAGAAGAATGTTTAGAATTAGCACTAGCAATCAGGCATAATTTAAGGGGCAAAACAACTACAGCAGATATAATTGAAGAAGCTGCAGATGTTGAGATTATGTTGGAGCAATTAAGAGAGATAATGAGGGGATACCTTGGAAGTCATGGAGAAGTTCTTATTGATGAAAAGAAAGCAGAGAAACTGGAGAGATTAGAACGACTATTAGAGGAGGAGATATAATATGGCTGATTACATGAAGGATGATGGAGCGATAAAGAAGGTTGCAGATAAAGTGATTAAGGAGGAGTTCCCTAAATTAGCAAATCTTAAAATTGCCTATCAGTTTATCGATAAGGCTAGAAATTCTAAAGGAAGAACAGTAGCTGCTGAACCTAACAAGATACCAGGTAAACTAGAAAATTTTATAGGATATGATTTAGTTATCACAGTAGCAGAAGATATTTGGACGAGTGCTAAAGACCTCAAGATAAGAGAAGCGATAATCGATGATGCACTAAGGACTGTGCATTTGGAAGAAAAAGAAGGCACAGCAGGATTTCCTAGAAGATTAGCAGATGATTACTATATGTTATCAGATGGCAAGAAGGTGAAAGGGCAGAAAGCAGCAGAAGAAGCCCAACAGAATATATCTGACTATGATATTAAGATTTATGGTTATGAGGTCCAAGCTAATCCAGGTAACTTCAAAAAGTATGGAGCATGGAGAAAAGATTTGGAGAAGATGAAGACAACAGTGTTACAACCAAATTTGCCACTTAAGGCAGTAGGTGAATAGTATGGCTATTAATTATGGAGGGAGAGGCCAAGAATTAGAAGAAGAGATCGAATTAACCAATAAAGAATATCTGCGTCGGGGCTTAGCTCTGGTGCAGAAGATTGCAACACCTGTTAAGGTATTAAACATTAATGACCGAACCGGTAGAATCACTAATGGTTTTTACGAGAAAAAGTCTACAGTTGATTACATTGGCGTTTACGATTGTATACCAATAGCTTTTGATGCCAAAGAAACCAAAGTGTCTACTAGGTTTGATCTTAGCAACGTAAAGGAACACCAGTACTTGTATTTGACTAGCTGGGTATCAAATGGAGGAATAGGGTTTTTGATAGTTCAGTTTGTTACTCGTGATGAAACTTATTATCTTCCTTATGAAGTTTTAGATCGATACTGGCAAGGCATGTTGTCAGGAGGAAGAAAATCAATTCCTTATGATGTAGTGGCTAAGGATAAGTATAGAATTGAGCAAGGAAAAGGGATGATATTGCTTGATTATTTGGGAACTTTAAAAAGAAACTTGGTAAGCACTAATGAAATAAAGGGGTGATTCTGTGATACAGAGCATTAATTACAAGAAAGCTCATAGCATGGCTAGTCGTGGTGGATTGACCAAGAAGAATATAAAATTATATGAAGTGTTATTTTCTTGGTGTACAAAAGGTTATAGAACTCCTACTATTCAGGAACTTGCTGAAGAATTAGATTGGACTGAAAGTGCTGTTAGGTATCATTATGATAGATTAAAGTATTATGATATTATCACAGAAAGATAGTGATATTATGATTACCATAAAGGAAGTGGTGAGAAGTGGATTTAAAAACTATAAAGCAGATATGTGAATTGCAAGGTATAGAAATGAAGTTGTTGGCTAGAGTAAAATGTCCTAGATGTGATTGCAAAACATTGCTTATAGACCTAAAGAAAGAATATGGTCATTGCTACAAATGCAGCTACAATGCCAGAGAGGAACATATCAGAACTATAGCAGAAGATGACTTTTTGTACAGGAAGAAAAAATACAACAATATGATGACTAGTTCAAAAGGGATTAGTTATTAAAATAAAAAAAGGACAAGCCACTAGGACCTGCCCTCTCAATTAATTTATTCAGCTAAGTTAATTATAACATATCAAGGGAGGCTGGGTAAAGTGGAACAGGTGGAAAGAGTACTATATAGTTATAGATCGCTTAAGAGGGCAAGCAAAAGATTGAGAAGAAGAGCCTGTACAATTAATGATGGTGTGAAAAGCGGATATAAAGCAGCTGATGTTATACCTGGTCGACTATCTGCAGTAGCTTATGGAGGGGGACAAATAGAGAGAAACGCAATTAGAAATGATGATTTGATTAGGAGAGCTAATAGGGCCGATGAGTTAAGAAAGATAATTCAGGGAGATGTAGATGAACTGAAGAATGAAAATCCAGAGACTGGTGGAGAGATGTCAAAGGTGATTGAACTTAAATATTTAAAGAAATACAAAAATGATAAGATAGAATTTGAGTTAGCAATCAGTGATGCTACTTTACACCGAAGAAGAGTTAAGGCGCTAGATATTTTGGAGAAGAACGGTTTACATCTACTATATGGTGAGATAATGAGTATAATTTAATCATTTGAAGTAAAAGTGAAGTAATATTGAAGTGATGTTGAAGTCAAATTTCTAAAATCTGTGTTATACTATTAATATGAGAGCTATAGAGTTAAGCGTAGGGGTAGAGGAATGAGTTAATAAGCTCATGTTTAATACAAGAGTATAGATGAGAGGGGAAATGAGCACTTGGCGAGAGCTGGGTGTTTTTTATTTTTTGAGTATGGCCAAGAGGTGATAAATCATTCAATTACCCAAAGAATTATTAAAAGCAATTAAAGCCGGTAATGTAAGAAAGTTTTATAAGAGTGCAATTTGGCAAGCGGTTAGGAAACAAGTATTAATTAGGGATAATTATGAGTGCCAAAAGTGTAAGGAGAAAGGAAGATATTCTAAAGCTAATTGTGTTCATCACATCAAGCATTTAAGGGAGTTCCCTTTATTGGCTTTAGTATTGAGTAATTTAATTAGTCTTTGCAATGCTTGTCATAACCAAGAGCATCCAGAGAAGCTTAAGAAGTATAGAGCTGGCCAGAAGGAATATATTACAGAAGAAAGATGGTGATTGGATGGAAAAAGAGAAGCGTTTTGCAACAGTTGAATTCAGTGTTAGAGAGACTGTATTGTTCAATATTTTATTAGATAGATTCAAAACTTTTCTCAAAGATGCTAGGATTGATGAGGAAATAAGAGAAGAACATTACCAAGAACTTTTAGATGAATTTGAAGAATATAAGTTACAGTTTAATGAGTTAAAGAATGAGTTGGAAAAAGAGCTTGTTGAAGGCAAAGGTAATACTGATTTAAAACCAATAGGTTTATTGAATGATACCCCCGGGTCTAAAAAATGAAAATCCCTAGAATATAAGGGGACCGGAGAGGGGGACAAGACAAAAGAAATAAATCAAAAATCTCACATGAGGTGTGGGGGGGTGGGGTGTAGTGTCAAAGAGAGAAGAAATAAAAAAAGATTTGATCGATCAGTTAGATCGTAATGGGGTTCATGGTGAGCATTTTTTAGATTTGATTGAAGATTATATGGCTATGTGGGATATCAAGAATGAGTTAATCAAGGATATCAAAGAAAAAGGCGTTAGTGTTAAATATCAAAATGGTGAAAATCAATTTGGTTATAAAAAGAATGATTCTGTAATGAACCTGCATAAGACCAATAATCAAATGTTGAAAATCCTCAGCGACCTTGGTATCAAGCCTAGCCAACAAGAGAATTCAGAAAATATACCAATGGAAATGTAAAATTAATTTCTTACTGCGGAGGTGGTGAGTGATGTAAATGTACAAATACCACAAATATATTGATGAGTATATTAAGAAAATTAGAAATGGAGAAAGAGTATCTTCCAAAGAAATAAAGTTAGCTATGGATTATATAGAATCTAAATTAGATAATCCAGATGTAATGATCAAAGCTGATATGATAGATAAAGCTGTAGAACTAATAGAAAAATATTTTGAATTCAAGCTCCTAGACTGGGAGCTTTTTATTTTGGCATTGATTCATTGTTATTACAAAAGTGATGATACAGTAGTTTTTGATGAATATTTAATTATGATGGGCAGAGGAAATGGTAAAAATGGTTTTATTTCTCCTGTAATATGGTACCTGACTACTCATTATCATGGAGTTAAGGGGTACAATGTTGATATCATTGCTAACAACGAGGACCAAGCAAAAACTTCTTTCGATGATGTATATAATGTGCTAGAGGATACCTGGGATAAATCAAAGTACTTTTTCTATAAAACCAAACAGAAGATAACTAACTTGAAAACTAGTTCTTATATTAAGTACAACACTTCAAATGCACGAACAAAAGACGGTAAGAGATCTGCTTGTTTACTCTTTGATGAAATTCATGAGTATGAAGATTACGAAACTATAAAAGTTTTTACTTCTGGATTTGGTAAGAGGAAACATTCCAGGACTTTTTATATCACTACTGATGGATATGTCAGGGGTGGAGTTCTTGATGATCAGAAAGAGCTTGCTAAAAAAGTGTTGAGTGGAGAAATTAAAGATCTTGGACTATTACCTTTAATATATAAATTAGATAAAAAAGAAGAAGCCCAGGACATTGAAGCAATGGTTAAAGCTAATCCTTCATTGCCTTATTTCTCAAGTTTGAGAAAAGAGATAGAGAAGGATATGACTAAGATGAAGTACCAACCTCATAAAGCTCAAGATTATCTTACTAAAAGATGTAATTTGCCTGCTCAAGATAACTTTACAGTTGTTGCTCCTTGGGAAAAGATAATGGCTACTAATCAACCAATACCTTTTGAGCAGTTGAAAGGGTTAGAGTGTATTGGGTCAATAGATTATGCTCGTACAACTGACTTTGCCTCTTGTGGACTATTATTTAAGTATCAAGGAAAAAGGTATTATATTGAACATACTTTTGTATGCCATAAAGCATTAGAAATAGAAAGTAGACCTATTAAATTTCCAGTTCAGGAAATGGTAGATCGTGGACTGATTACAATCATAAGAAGGGATGCAATCAGTGCTGAAGATATGGCTAATTGGTTTTTAGAGCAAGCCAAACTATACAATATAAAAAATATAGTCTGTGATAGTTACAGAGCGAGCTTATTAAAGTCTAAGTTTACAGAGTTAGGATTGCCTCTTCAAGAAGTGCGTAGTGGTCCAATAACTCATGCTAAAGTGGCTCCTCTTGTTGAAAATATATTTTCAGAAGAAACTTTAGTATTTGGAGATAATCCAACTATGAGGTGGTATACAAATAACACTTGTATTGAGGTTGATAAAAAAGGTAATACAACTTATTTAAAGATTGAACCAAAGACTAGAAAAACTGATGGTTTCTTTGGTTTTATTCATGCTTTAACTCAAGACGATGATTTGCAAGAACAAAATAATAACTTTATAAGTTTAGATGTTTACACCTACTAATTAGGTGTTATTTTTATTTAAAGGGGGTGAATTATGGCGGTATGGGACTGGTTCTTAGGACTATTCAATAAGGATACTGGAACATTGGGGCTTGATGCTTATGTAGGAGAATTGGCAGGAGAAGTATTCTTTAAGGAATTAGCTGTACAGGCCTGTATTAATTTAATTGCTAATGCAGTGTCCAGAAGTGAGTTCCAAACCTTTGAAAATGGAAAAGAGGTTAAGAAAAACAATTATTATCTTTTTAATGTGGAGCCAAACCCAAACAAATCATCCTCTAAGTTTTGGCGAGATGTAGTATCGAAATTAATTAGAAACAATGAAGCTTTAGTAATACAGCAAGGGTATAACTTTTATGTAGCTGATGATTTTGAAGTTGAACCGTTTGCTTTCAAACCATATGTATATCACGATATAGTGATTGATGATCTTTCTTTAAGAAATTCATATATTGAACCTGATGTTTTTCATTTTGAATTGCATAATGAAAAAATTCAGAATGTGATTGAAGGTTTAAATAGATCGTATTCAAAGTTAATTGAAATCAGTCAAAAGAATTATAAAAAGAATAATTCAAGAAAATTAGGGGTTAAAGTACCGACTAAATATCCCCAGACTGATGAAGCTCAAGCTGATTTGAAAGCTTTATTTGAGAAAAAATTCAAAAAATTCTTTGAAGCTGAGGGAGAAGCTGTTGTTCCACTTACTAATGATATTGAAATAGATGAACTTTCTTCTAATATCGGGGTAAAGGGTGGAGCAGATAATAAGGAGATAAGGTCATTTATCAATGACATATTTGATTTTGTGGCTATAGCTCTTCAAATCCCTCCGCAATTAATTAAAGGGGAAATAGCAGATATTGAAAAGCTAATTGATTACTTTCTTACTTTTTGCATCAATCCTATAGCTGAGCTTATTACTGATGAAATAAATCGTAAGCTATATGGTAGAAAAGATTATCTTAATAGAACATACATGAAGGTTAACACTTCAATGATTAAAGCTGTCAATATTAAGGATATTGCTGGTTCACTAGAGATTTTATTAAGAATTGGAAGTTATACAGTTGATGATTGTTTGAAATCTCTTGGAATGGAACCAATTGGAACTGAGTGGAGTACAAAGAGGTTTATGACTAAGAATTATGAAGAAATCGAACAAAGAATTAAAAATGGAGGTGATTAGATGAAAAAAAGATTGTGGCAATTTAAACAAGCAACAGAGCAACCAGATGTATTAGAACTATACATCTATGATGATATAGAAAGTGATTACATGGATTGGTGGACTTGGAGTGTAGTCGAAAGTGAAACTTCTGCAAAATTCTTTAGAGAAGAATTAGCTAAATATCCAGATGCGAAACAGATTAACCTATATGTCAATAGTTATGGTGGTTCTGTATATGAAGCTATGGCTATTAGAAATCAATTAAAAAGACACCAAGCAACTATCACAGCTTATGTTGATGGGTTTGCGTGTTCAGCAGCTTCTTTCATTTTGACAGCCTGTGATGAAGTTAAGATGTATTCTAATACAATGCAAATGATTCATAATATGTGGGATGTTGTAGCTGGCAATGCTAATCAGCTAAGAAAAGCAGCTGATGACCTAGATAAATTAATGGAAGGTAATAGACAAGCTTACCTTGAGAAATCAGGTGGCAAAATAAGTGAAGAGGAACTTATCGAGTTATTAGATAATGAAACTTGGCTTACTGCCCAAGAGTGCTTGGATTATGGTTTAGCAGATGAAGTAATAGCTGAAGAAGCTGATTTAACAGAAGCTAAACAGTTGTTACAAAAAGCTAATAAGACATTAGAGCAACAGTTAAGTTATAGCAGGGCTTTATCTGCACAAATTAAACAATTAGCCCAGAAGCCAAAAGAGGCAGAACCAAAACCTGATCCTAAGCCTATCCCTAATGATAATAATGACCTAGAACCGCAAGAAAATAAACCAAAAAATTTATTTATGGCGTTATTCGCTAATAAGGAGGAAGATTAATTATGAAAAACATGGATAAAGTTTTGCAACAGAAAGCAGAAATTGCTAACAAGCTAAACCAAGCTATGAAAGATGGTGACGAAGAATCTTTTGCTCAGGCATTTACAGATTATACTGATATTCTCCAAGAAGCAGTTATGGCAGAAGCAAAGGGATTAGTTCAAGCAGCTGACAATCAAGTATTAGCCGGGAGAGGGGTTAGAGCCTTAACTAGCAAAGAAAATAAATTTTATCAAGCCTTTGGTGAGGTAATGGGGTCTTCAAATCCAAAACAAGCTATTACTGATGCTGATATGGATTTAGTGTTGCCTGAAACTGTTATTGAAGCAGTGTTTGATGATTTGACCGAAGAGCATCCTTTATTAGATGCAATTAATTTCATGCCAACAAGTGTACTTGTTAAAATGATTGTCAATGAGCAAGGTAGACAATTAGGTAAATGGGGTAAATTGACATCAGAAATAGTAAAAGAATTAACTGGTGGATTTAAAGAAATGGATTTAAGCCAGAAGAAACTTTCCGCATTTATTCCAGTTTCTAAATCTATGATTGATTTAGGTCCAGAATGGTTAGATAGATATATAAGAACAATTTTATCTGAAGCTATTGCAAACGGACTTGAAGATGGGATTATTAATGGTACAGGTTTAGAAGAACCTGTCGGAATGAGAAAAGACCCTAATTCTGCACTAGATCCAGCAGATGGTTTTCAATTGTTGCCTATCAACCCTCTTAATAAGATCGATACAGTTTCATATGGTAATATTCTTGCTGACTTGTCAAAATCTCCGAATGGATTAAACAGAAAGATTAGTCAGGTATTGTTATTAGTTAATCCGGTTGATTATTTTAGAAAGATTATGCCAGCCACTTCAATGAAAAGGGCAGATGGCACTTATGTTAATAATGTTTTCCCGTTCCCAACAAATCCTGTCCAATCGGTTCATATACCTGAAGGAGAAATTGTAATTGGTATTGGAAATCGTTATTTTATGGCACTAGGAACTTCAAAGGGCGGTAGAATTGAATATTCTGATGAATATCGTTTCTTAGAAGATGAAAGAGTATATTTAACTAAGCTCTATGGTAATGGTAAACCTCTTGACAGCGTATCATTTAAAAGGTTTGATATTTCTAATTTACAGTCTTATATTGATCAAGTGGAAGTAGTTAATATCGGTGATGCAAGATTAGCTGACTTAAACATTGGTAGTTTGGATTTAGATCCAACATTCAATAAGTCTACTCACTACTATACTGCTGCAACTACTGATGCTACTAATACTATTACAGCTACAACTATAGATGGAGAAGCTACAGTTGCAATTGATATAGATGGAACTGCTGTTGATAATGGTTCTGCTGCTACTTGGACTACTGGTGATAATACAGTTACAATTACAGTTACTCTTGGAGCAGAAACTGAAACTTATACTGTAGTTGTTACTAAATCATAATCATAAATAATTAAGGGGCTGGTTGATCCCAGTCTCTTTTAATTTGATTAAAAAGCAGGTGGCAAAATGACAGAGTTAGAGGAAATCAAAGAATACCTTAAGGTAACTTGGGAAGATGAAAATGAGCTAATCCAAGGAATGATAGACAGGAGCAAAGATTGGATTAATGAGCTAATGGGCGTGGAATTAGATTACACCCTAGATAATCAAGCTAAATCATTACTTTTTGATAGAGTCCGGTATGTCTATAATAATGCCTCAGAGTATTTTGAAGAGAACTATCAAAGAGAGTTATTAAGGTTACAACTTAAAACTGGTGTAGATCTGCTGCCAGAGGATGATGCATAATGATTAAATCTAAAAAAGAAGTTATGAAAGATTTAGCTTCTAAGCCACGCAGAAGAATAGTTATTCAAAAGAAAACTTCAAAAGATGAAAACGGTAATCCCATCACAGATAAATGGGGCAACCCAACTGAACAGTGGAGTGACTGGAGAACTATCTGGGCTGAAAGGTTAGAGCTATTTGGTGAGGAATATTATGCTGCTAAATCTCTTGGAGAAGAGCAGACTATCAAATTTAAAATTAGGTATGTAGTATTCCTGGAAGATCTTAATACTGTTGACTTTAGAATTATCTATAAAAACAAAGAGATATTTGACATTAAAGATACAGACCCCCTCAATGATGGTGGTATGTGGTTTATCATAAAGGCCGAGAAGAGTGGTGAATTAGATGGCTCGGACAGTTGATATTGATGATCTAGCAGATGCAATTGTTCAAGAAGTTAAGAATTATACTAATGACGTCTCACAAGGTATAGAAAAAGAAGCTAAAAAAACTGCTAATGAGGCTAAAAATGAGCTAAAGCAGACTTCTCCTCGTAGTGATAACGATGGAGAGCATTATGCTGATGGCTGGAGTAGAAAGAAAACTGGTCGAGGTGATGAAGTAGGTCACACAGTCTACAATAAGGAAAAACCTCAGTTGACACATCTTTTGGAGGGTGGTCACTTGAATAGGGATGGTTCAAGGACGCCAGGGCAAAAGCATATAGAACCTGTAGAGAAAAAATATAGTGAACTATTTGAGAAAAGAGTGGAGGAAATTATTAAGAAGGGTGGGAAATAGATGGAAATTATAATCAAGGATATAAACTTAAACCATGAACGTGTTAGAGATGGGAATAAAGAATATTTAAATTTCAGAACTGCTAATGTTTCATACACAGTAAAAACTAGATTCAACTCGTTTGATGGTAAATTTGAGTATTATGGTTCAGAGGATAATTTAAGTATTCCAACTCTAAAAGAAGAGATAGAAAAAGATTTAAAAAGAGAATTTGTAGGTGATTAAATGACTTACTTAGATTTGATTGATGCTATAAAAACATTAGGCTTACAATGTGCTTATAGAAAATTCAAAGAACCTACTTCTCCACCTTTTGCGGTAGTCCTTGAAAATGAAAGCGATGATCTATATGCAGACAACATCAACTACAAGAAGATAACTGACTGTAGTATAGAGTATTACAATACTATCAAACATCCTCCAACCGAGGAAGCGATAGAAGGCAAGTTAAAGGAATTAGGTTTATCTTATGGTAAGCGAGAAACTGATATTGAAAAAGAGGATATGATTCAAATTGTGTATGAAATTCAATTAATTTAAGGAGGAATAAATTATGAGTCAAAATAAAGTTAAATTTGGTCTTAAAAATGTGCATATAGCCCCAATCGGAGTATCGCAGACGATCAAGATAAAGGTGACTGATCCACCAAGTACAGATGGAGAAATTGGGTTAACAGTAACAGCAGATACTTTGCTAGGGGTTGATTCTCCTGCTGGTGTTGTAGTTCCTCTTGCCTCTGAAACTCACACGAATGTATCGAAGGTAGCATCTGCAATTGTTAACATCTTGAATGATGACGATATAATTTCTGGAACTTTTAGGGCTTGGCATGATGCAGGAAATGTCTATTTGGCTACAAAAGTGGCACAGGCTAATGATACTACGTTAGATGTTACTTTTGCTGATACAGGAACTACCGGAGCGACTATGGGAACTGCTCAAGATGTAGTAGATGGAACAACAGGATATGGAGTTCCTCGAAAAGTACCCGGGGCAGTCAATTTGTCGATGGATCCTGAAGGGGATAAGACAGAATTTTATGCAGACGATACTCGTTACTTTATCTATACTACTAATAACGGTTATTCTGGCGATTTAGAGATGGCCAATATTCCAGATGATATCTTAGTAGAAATACTAGGAATGATGAAAGATAATGATGGAATGTTAGTAGAATCAACTGAAGATGATTATAAAGCTTTCGCATTACTTTTTGAAGTGAGTGGAGATGAGAAAAATAGAAGAATGGTGTTTTATAGATGTGAACCAAGTAGACCAGGGCAAGAGGCTTCAACTAGAGAAGCTAGTGTCGACCCTCAAACTGATAGTATGCCTATTGACATGCTACCGACTGAGGGTGAAAATAGATATGTCAAAGGGGCTTTAGAATTATCAGATACTAATCAAGCTGCATATAATTCATTCTTTGATGCTGTAAAAATGCCGAATGTATCTTAAGGAGAGTGATATTGATGAAAATAGCAAAAATAGGAGAGAAAGAATTAGGGCTAAGGGCTACACCTTTAGCTCTTTTATATTATTCACAAGAGTTTAGTACTCAAGAGAAAAAAGCTAATTTGATTGAAGATCTGACTGATGTAATGGGGTTATTAGATGCCTTTGATGACTTTAATATCAAAAATGCTGATGAAAGCTTATTTGATAAGATTGATTTTATCAAACCGCTACAGATTGCTTGGGCTATGAACAAAGCTGATAACTATGGCAAATCATTCCCGCAGTTTGAAAAATGGCTTTTTGATTTAGGTGATATCTGTTTTGTGGATACAGATTTCTTGATTGAGGTGGTTGAGGAATCCCTCAATGGGTTTCCTGCCTTCAGAAGATCAAAGAAAAAGCAAGGAAAGGACCCAGAAACCGCAGAATGATAGAATAGATTTATTGCTACTCGATAATGGTAAAAAGATAGGACTTTCATTTGAAGAGATGAATGAAATGAGAGTCTGTGATTTGCTAGAGATGATTGAAATTGATATAGGTGGAGGTGTGCAGAACAGAAGTGCTCCTCCAGCGTCTCAGCGTGATATAGATAAATTATTTGCATAACCTTCCGGTTAACTCTGGAGGGTTATTTTTATATGAGGAGGTGAGTACAATAGCTAAAACAATTAGAGGTATTAATGTTAAAATTGGTTCTGATACTTCGGGACTGGGCAAGGCTTTAAAAGATGTTAATAAGAAGTCCAGAGACATTCGTTCAGAGTTAAGAAAGGTTGAAAGGTTACTTAAATTTAACCCTGGTGATACAGAACTATTAGCCCAAAAGCAGCAACTGCTAAACGATAGAGTAGCTAATACTTCTGAAAAATTGAGAAGGCTTAAATCAGTTCAAGAACAAGTTAATCAGCAATTTGAAGCTGGAGAAATCGGCGCTCAACAATATCGAGATTTTCAGAGGGAACTAATAAAGACCAATTCAAAATTAAAAACTTTTAAGCGACAACTTGAAGATTCTTCATCTTCTGGTATCGAATTAGGAAAAAATTTAGATAAATTAGAAAAGAAATTAAATGGTATTGGCAACTCATTATCAACTAAAATTACTGCTCCAGTATTAGGGGCATTTACAGCTCTTACAGAAGGGACTAGAGATTTTAGAAAAGAGTTATCAATATTAGAGAATAATACTGCTTCTGCTGGTGCTAATATAGATAATATGAGTAAGGCAATGGAACAGATGCAGGGCGTAACTGGAGAATTAGATAGCAATATAGAAGGATTGTCTAACTTGCTTGCTTCTGGTTTCAAAGGGGGCAAATTCCAGCAAGTATTAGATGAACTTTCTGGGGCTGCAATTAAATTCAAAGATACTTTGAAGTTTGAAAGTATAGCTGATGGATTGCAGGAAACTCTTGCAACTGGTAATGCAGTTGGACAATTCGGAGAATTACTTGAAAGATCTGGGATTCAATTAGATGTTTTCAATGCTGGTCTTCAAGAAGCAATTACTAATGGAACGGAACAAAATTATATATTACAAGCCTTAGCTGATACTGGGTTATCTCAAGTGTATAAGCAGTATAGAAAGAACAATGAAGAATTAGTCGAAGCTGCAGAGGCTAATTACAGAGTAAAACAGTCTTTTGCTGAAATCGGTCAGGAATTAGAGCCGATCATGACTAATATCAAAGAAGTCGTAGCAGAAACAGTCGGGGAATTCAATGAGCTAGATGAAAGTACAAAAGAATTGATAATCAAAGGCGCGGGAGTATCTGCAGCATTAGGACCAGTTGCTATTGTCCTTGGAGAGATCACAACGGCAGCTTCTATACTTATTCCTGTTATCGCAGGATTATCTGGTGCTTTTGCTCCTTTAGCGGTTGGTGGCGCTGCACTTGCTGGATTTATAGCCCTATGCGATTGGTTAAAGATCACAGAGGAAGAGACTCAAAAAGCTCTTAAAAAGACTAAAGATTTAGTAGGTGAATATGAGGATTTAACCGAAAAAGAGAAGCTGAATCGAGAAGAGAAAGAAAGATTAAGCGTTATAACAGAGAGATTAGCAATGAAATATCCAGAATTCATCGAGGGAATTGACTCAGAAACTGGGGCTCTTAAAGTTAATGTCAAAGAACTTGCAAAAAAAGTCAACCTGGAATGGATGTTGGCAAAAGTAAAGAAAAAGCAGAATGAACTAAAAGAAAAAGAACAGAGACTTGAAAGAAATGCTCCAGCTTTTGAAAGAAATGCAAAAGAATTAGAAAGAGCAATAGATTCTCAGATTAAATATGTAAGAGAACAATTTTCATTAGCTAGTGAAATGATAGGAGAGGAATTCGATAAGAATATATCTTTTGATGAAATATTAGAGAAAGTTAATAGCAAAGATTTTCAAGATAAATTAAAATTAAAACTTGCCGATCGAGGTCAAGCAGAATCTTTTTCTGTTTTCATGGAGAGTATCCAAGAAGTAATAAAAATGAAAGACCAATTAAATGAAGAAAAGATGTTCGAGAACAAAACTATCAAAAGCATTGATGAAACAAAAGATAAATTAAGCGAATTAGATAAGCTTATGAATAGTATGCAAAATGGTCTAATTTCTCCATCAGAAGCAGTTAATAAAATGAATGAAATCATGAAGAAGTCAAAAAATGTAGAAGAAGGAACTTCTGATAGATCAAGTAATGACAAAAAAGTCAAAAATCAAAAAGAAACTCAAAAAAAGTTATTAGCATTAGAAAAAGAATATCAAGACAAAATACTTCTTGAGAAAAAAGAAGGTCAAACCAAGGAACTAGAACAGATAAAACAATCTAGAGAAAAAGCAATTCAAGATGCCAAAGATCAAGCTAAAGAAGAAAAGGCCACAGAAGAAGAACTAAACCGAACTCTTTTAGCAATAAATGAACTTTACGACCTTAAAGAAAAAGAAGTAAAAGAAAAATACCTAAAGGAAGAATTTAAAACTAGAGTAGAACATGACAATAAATTGAGAAAACAGCGTGAGAAAAAGAATTCAGAAAGAATCAAAGCTGAATCTGAAGCATACCAAGCTGAAATTGAAGTAGGACAAAAGGCAGCAGAAAAGAAGAAAAAACTACTTGATAATCGAATGAAATATGATTACAAGCAAAATAAAATCAGTGCTGAAGATTATAAAAAATATCTTCAATCCAGATTATCAGAGTATAAGGAATATTCTGATGAATGGATAAGCACCAGAGAAAAGATAACAGAAATAGAGAAAGGCGAGATCGAGCAACAACAATCAGCTTGGGATGGATTCTTAGACAGATTAGAAGAAGGTAACTTAAGCAAAGCAGATCTAATTCAATCAACCTGGAAAATGGCTATTGATTCTATCAACGAATCATTGAGCACTACTAACGAAGAATTAGACAAGTTGGCTAATGCTGATATATCAAATTTAGTTGATAATTTCCAAAAATTTGGGAAAAGCACTGAAGGGACATGGAAAGCAATCGGATCAGCGGTTGGGACAATTGTTGGAAGTCCTGAGCTTGGCGAATTTGCTGCGGAAACGAATCTCAAAGTTTGGGATGAAATAAGTAGGCTGGGAGACAGAATTTTCGGAGGGGAAACATCTGCCGCTAATTGGAATAAGCAAGTCGGGCTTCTGAAAGAAGAATATCAAGATTTAGCGGGAGATCTAGTCGGTGATTTTGATTTGAATCTCCCAAGCTTAGCGGATTTGGTAGATGATGACATAGAAACTGTTACAAAGAAAATCAAAGATGGAGGATGGTTTCATTCTGACGATTGGGCCGAAGTGCTAAATTTCCCCGAATTCAAAGAAGCTTTCGACGAGCAGATTAAAAAAATCGAGGAAGAAATAGTTCCTAAATTACAGGATATTTTTTCTAATGTAAGTAATGGACTAAATAGTGCTTTTTCAGCTGATAGCTATACATCTTTCCTTAGTAGCTTTGGGAGTTCTCTTAAAGAGACTATCCTTAGCAATCTCAAAGAAGGATTCTTAGAATCACAAGCTATCCAACCGTTAATGAAAAAGTTGACAGGTACAATTTATGAAGCTACAAAAGACCAAGTCCTTGATGATAGCGAGAGAGAAGCAATCAAAACATTGTACGATCAGATAAGCAATGTGGCTGGGGACTTCTATACTGGATTACAGGAAATTGGTAATGATTTGAGTATAGATTTAGGGGTTGGTGATACAAGTAGTAGTTCTGGAGGTTCTCAAATCTCTGAAATTACAGGGTCTACTAGAGATCTCTTCACAGACTTATTAACCCCACTTGCTAATTTCCCAAGTTTGCTTAATATTAATGAAAGAATCTATAATCAACTTGTAGCAATGAGTCAAAATGGATTAGCTATAGCTGGAGCTGGTGGCTATGATGTGAGTGTTAGAATAGAGAATTTGAATGTAGAATCTCAATCTAACAGTAGTCAATCTATAGCAAGTGCTTCTGTAAGCGATATAGAATCAGCTATAGCAACTGCTATTGGCGATGGAAAGAGAGGCAGAGGTCAATGATTAAGTTGATTAATAGCAAGAATGAAGAAATGATACTCAATAGATACTTCTCCTTGAATGAGATCGAGTCAACAAAATCTATCAAGAGTCAAGAATTAGTCAGCAAAGATGGAGAAGAGTATCAAGGGAGCAAATACAATGCTAGGTCATTTGAGATTAAAGGTGCAATGATTAATACTACTGATTCTGAGCTATTAAGAGCAGAGGTTGATGAGTTGTACAATTTCCTTCAACATGAACCAATTAAGGTATATCGTAATAAAGATATAGATAGGTATATATCGGGATATATCAATTCCAATTCTAAGAATTGGCATCCTCTCGACAAATGGGTCAAGTTAGAATTTGAATTTCTAGCAGTTGACCCATTCTTCTATTCATCGGGAGAAACCAGAGGAGAAGCAATCAATAATATACTACACAATTTTCAAGTGGTTAATGATGGTAATATAGCGATTAATCCTACTCTGACTATTAATTTCAATTCTGCTACTACCACAGACCCTATAATCGCGAATTTAGAGAATGGCAATATAATCATTCTTAATGGTAATTTTGGAGCTGGTGATGAAGTTATAATTGATTGCGAGAGAATGATAGTCACCAAGAATGGCAGTAATGCTTTGAGTATAGTTAATGATGAGTTCTTGCTTGATAGTTTCAAGCTAGAAGCAGGAAGAAATGATATAGAATTTAGATGTGAGAATAGTGTTGATATGAGTTTAGTGCTATCTTACAAAAATAAATGGATATAGAGGTGATATTATGGGACAAAATTTTACTGAGACTCTTAACTTAGATGGCGATGGTAGAAGAATGACTACAATTGCTCAAACCAGAGATGGGAAAGAAGAGTTTCTTGGTATTGTGGCAGGTTACGAATATAACAAAAACTCTGGTCTTTGGTATCCTCCAGGAGTCTTGCCCGATGAAGATGTAGGGAAGCCGAGAATGGAAGTGTCGCAAAATGGTCAGATTGAGTCAACAAAGATGGCTAGTCGGAGTGGTGATTTGGCCACTTCGACAGAAGAAATTGTTGCTTCGATAAAAAAAGAAGTAATAGTTCATGATATAACAGCTTATTTTGAAGAAAGTACAACACCTTTGCGTTTTCGTTTAGAGTTCTGGAATGGTGCCACATGGGAACTGTATACTTTTCCATTATCACCAGATTATTTTGGGAGTGAAATAACACCAGGTACTTGTAGTCATAACGGTATATTTGAGCAAGTAGGGACAACGAATTTTATTAAAATGAAGAAAGAAAAATTACAAATAAAAGGAATAAGAATTGTCGCTGGCAATTATACTACTGCAGCTAAAAGACTTGATATTAGTATGCTATATTCGGAGGTGTAAAAGATGGAACAATGGATAAGAGACAACTTTGAAATCATAGAAAATAGTTGGAAAAACAAAGATGATATCCATGAAGATGCTTTTGAAGTTAACGGAAAAACATTAGCGCCAATTAGTTTTTTTATTGATAATTTTTCAGTAGAATTACCTGTAACTTTAGAAAAATTAAAGGCAAAAGATCCTGATGATAAACTAGGTTGGTATAATCACTTCAAAGATTGGCAAGAAAAAGGAATCATATAATGAAGTGGATAAGATTCTTGCCGCTATCACTATTTTTGTGGTTTCTTATCATTTTACTGATTACAAAACTGATATAGCACAATAGAGTAATATTGCGACACTTCTAAAAGGAGTGTTATTTTTATTTGAGGAGGTGAAATAGTGCAACAACTAAGGTTATTAGATAAGGACAGAAATCTACTAGCTATCTTTGATCGCCATGCAGGTTGGAAATTTGAATCAAAGATTAATGAAGCTAGTTCTATGCAGATTAATATTCCTAAGAATGACACAAAGTTAGAATCAGTCAAATTAGCAGAATTAATTAGAATTATCAAAGGTGACCGAGTGATCACAGGAAAGATCACAAAGAAAGAGCAAGGCGACCAGGTTGTCACTCTGAAAGCTATGACTGAGGAAATATTACTAGAAAGCAATATCTGTCCTGCTCAATATGGCCTAGTTTATCAAAATGTAGATTTAGCTGACTTTGCAAGGAATATTCTCAAAGGATGGGAAACTCTAAGAGTCAAATATCAATCAGAGTGGCAGGATGCTATTGAGACTTATCAAGTTGATTTAGATACTCTGCCAGGTAAGGTTATTTTGCAGAAAGATGAGAATGGCCAGTATTATTCAGATGGTTATATTACTCTTAGGTTTGATTCTAATAATATAGAAAACTTTGAGAAATGGGATAGAGCCAGATGGGTAAGTGATAATTCTGACCCTGTATCCAGTACTATTCAATACCGCACTGGTAATGATACATCTAATATGGGTACTTGGTCAGCAGAAGTTGTGGGAGCATTAACAGACCAATTAGGAGTCGCTCTTTCTGGTATAACTGATAGATATGTAGATATAAGAATTAATCTATATACAGATGATACTACAAGCGCCGATAACCAAGGTCAACCCGTAGGAGTCACCCCAATAGCTTTTGCATTAGAAATTATTGCTAGGACTACAGCAGAAGTACAAGAAGGCATTATCCCTATTAGCACTGGAAAGAAAGTTAAGAATATATCTGCTGATAATAGTAATGCATTAGAGCTGTTGGTACCAGCTTGCAATCAAGCAGGCTGGGAGTTTGAGGTAGTTGATGGAAAACTTAATCTAGCAGAAAAACTAGGAGAAGACAGGACTAACGATTTCGTATTACGGAATGGTACTAACATTAATGTAGAATCTCTTGGTGAAGATGATAGCAAGCTATGTAATTTGCTCCATGCATACGGACCAGGGGATGGAATTAATCGACCTTATGTTAAAAGAAAAGACGATACCAGCATAGGTAGATATGGCCATTATCCTAAGACTCTTGAGTTTGATGCAGTGGATAAGCAAGATCTAGAACAAAAAGCTCAAACTTATATCAATGCTCACAAGACTCCGATATCTGAATTCAAAGTACAAGCTATATTTCCGAAAGAGAATGAACCATACTTTGCTATCGGAGATACAGTTAAGGTAGTAGATCCAGAATCACAAATAGTTACTACTGCTAGAATCATGCAAGAAAAAAGAATTTATAACGACAAAGGAATTGAGATAGAGTTGCATCTCAATAATCCTCGTAAGTCTCTCTATGATGCACTTGTAGGAGATGAAGAGAAGTCAGATAGTGATGAGTTGGAATTGACTGTACCTCAAGGGCTTAGAGTTTTGCCTGCTCAACCAGGTCTATTAGTGTATGTCAATCCTTATACTAATAGCCGAGCTACTGGTGTAGAAATTCACATCGGTACTAGTAGTGGGTTTGAAGCAAGTAGCAAGACTTTGATTAGAAAAGGGCAGGGGACTCAATGGTATCTTAATAAATTGACTACTGGTAATAGATATTATATCAAAGCTAGAAGTTATGATGTTGATAAGAATTATAGCGATTTTACAGAAGAAGTTTCGGCTATAGCTGGATTCATTGAAAAACAGCAACTTAATCCAGAATTATCTCAAGATATAGACTATGCTAAGAGTGAAGCTGATGTAGTCCAGGCTAATAAGGATGCTTGGAATTTGGCCAGAGATGAAGTGTTCCCAGAAGGGATAGAGAATACAAGCTCAATTACAGAAAATGAAGAAGAAATATCTAATATGCTATTAACTCTTAATAGTGATAATGATGATCCTGCTCAATTCAGTTCAATCAAGCAGACTGCCGAATCTATCCTTAATATAGTTAGTGTGTTAGAGAGTGATCCAGAAGATGCCAATCAATATTCAGCTATTAAGCAGATGTTAAATCAGATCCAACTAAGAGTAGTGAAAGATGAATTAATATCTCAAATTAACTTATCTCCTGAAAGCGTGAAGATTCAAGGGAATAGAATTGTGATTACAGGGGACACAGTAGTTGAAGATGGTGCATTGAGTACAGAAAAATTGATAGTAGGTCAGCAGATTCCTATGAGAAAGCCAAATGCAGCCCAGTTATTCCACTTTGATAGAAGTTTTCTAAGCACTGATGGAGTACAAGCTCAATTTTCAGATTCTAGCTATCAGCTTATAGAAGGAAAATTTGGGAAAGCTCTAGATTTGCAGACTAGCTCAATGTCTGTTCCTCTTGGATTCACTAATGATTATACAATTGTATTTTATTTCTGGGATGGTTCAGATTGGGTCTATGTAGCCAAGAGGTCAGATGGCAGAGTGTTTAGCTGGAGAATTATTGAGTTATGGAGTGTCTGGGGTATTCCTGGATATCAACAAGAAATTCTGAATGTTGAAATTGATGTTAGTTGGATTAATATAGATGCAAATGGAGACTTGCAGGTTAATGCAGGATATAAGATTGATGAATTAATGATAGTTCCTGAGGTAGTTGATGAAGATTCAATCTATAGCTGGTACAAGTCAGATGCACCTTTTGTGGATTCTCAGAGTGTAATCGGAGCTGGGAAAGGCGATGTGATAATAAGCGAAGAAGGTATCATTGTAAATAATGGGAAATTACAGCTTAACGGTTCTGTTGCTCCAGATGCAGGAGATGTAAGTCAAGCTGCTAAAACTGCTGATTGGCATAATGTTACAGGGACAGGAAAACCTGCTGATAATGCTGATAAAACCTCAGAAAATTACTCAAAAGACCAACATGACTTTAATAATAAGTCAGGAATAGCAGGTCAAGGCGGAGTTATACTTGATGCTAATGGCATAAGAAGTAAAAATGATCAATTTAAAATAGATACCGGGGGTAATGCTTATTTTGGTGGAGAATTAAGAGCGGCAAAAGGGACATTTGAGGGAACATTGAATGCTAACGAATTACAAGTTGATGGGACACTGACTGTGGATGCTAGAGATGGCAGTGGATTAGAAGTTATTAATGGTGATGGCATTCAAACTATCGACGGGACAAAAAAAGCATTGCAAGTAGTAGAAGAAGGAGAAATTACACTTTCGGCAAATAGTGGAGAATTTATTTCTATAGGAGGTTTTTCTGGTTTTAGTTACACTCCTTTATTTGATGTATATGGCGAGATACCAGCTGGTACTAGGTATAATGTTGCAAACCCTTACTACTATGAACTTAACGGGCAAATATATGATACAAAAGAATACACTACAATTTCTCCTGATTTCTTACAGATTAGAAATGAAAATCCTTTCCAAATGAAATATTACTACATTATATACAGTAAGGAAATATTTAAATCGCTTTAGGAGGTGGGATATTTGGAATTAAACGATAGAGTAACCAGACTAGAAAGTGATATGAAGAATGTTCAGGGTGATGTATCTGAAATCAAAGAACACTTGAAAGAAACAGCCACTAAAGAAGATGTCTTTAATCTCAAAGATTACTTTGAGGATAGGGATAGGGATTTCATCAAAAATATGTGGAAAGTTATATTTGGTTTAATAGTGACGATTGTTACTATAGCAATGTCACTTGTAGGTATAGAGAAAATTCCAAAGATATTTTAAGTCACCTTAGGGTGTCTTTTTTTATTTGAGAGGAGGTGAGATTTTGATCAATGATATACAAATAAGCAAAAATTTTAAGTTATCAGAGTTTGAGTGCAAAGATGGTAGCCATCAAGTTGTAATTGATAGTGAATTAGTAGAGAAACTGCAAAAATTAAGAGATAACGTGGGTCAACCTCTTGTGATAAATTCTGCTTATAGAAATGCAGATTATAACCAAAAGGTAGGGGGGAGTCCCAATAGTCAGCATCTATTTGGAAAAGCAGTTGATATATCTCTTAATAATTTACCTTATGATGCAGATGATATGGAAGCTATAGCAGAAGGATTAGGCTTTGATGGTATAGGTAAGTATGATACATTTATTCATTTAGATGTTCGTGGTTATAAAGCAAGATGGGATGAAAGAAGTTAAAAAATAATTATTAGGAGCGTGTTAATATGAGTGTTGAAAATATTATTACATTGTTAGGGGTTTTGAGTGTCGTTATTGTGATTGCCAGAAAGTTTATGCCAGAGATAGATCATTATTTATCTAAATCTATTCCTGTACTAACTGAAGTTGATGATATTATCGATGTAGTTGCTGATAATTTTTCAGAAGTTGAGATCTTGCAGCAAGTTGATGCAATTTCAGAGAAAATCATTAAAGAATTAGAAGAGGCTGGTTATAAAATTGATGATCCTATCAAGAAAAAAGTTGACATTAGATTAAAAGCAAGAGCTAAAAGGGGAGAATTGGGGAAGTAGAAATAACTAGCTTTGATCTAGATACTAATTTAGTAGAAAATTTAGTTAGAGATATTAGGGGAGAACATGGACTAGAAAAGAAAATTGAATTTAAAATCAAAGGTAAGTTTTAAGATAAAGAAGACCTCTTGGGGAATAGATTCCTAGGAGGTCTTTTTATATTTTTTGCATAGAAAAACTGGTAGTATATTTATTGTTATTGATTTTTTCTTTTATAATCATGTAACTAGAGCTACAGCCCCAATCATAAATAAAGGATCAGCTGTATTAGTAAAAGATACTAATCTCTCTCCTTCAGCTTGTGTACATAACCTTTCTCTTCTCAAATTTCCTGTTATCTTAGCACCAATAGGGTAACCAGAAGCAAGGCCCATTGCTAAAGCAAATGCACCAACTCCAGGCACTTTAAATAAAGGTCTCATTAATGGTTCTAATAAAGCACCTATAAAATGAACTACTCCAAGTCCCATTAATATCTCTGCCATGATGAAAAATGGTAGTAGGGCAGGAAAGACAATATCCCACCAAGTATGCAGTCCATCTACTGCAGAGTCGAATGCTTGCTCTGAAAATATAATTATAGAAATAGTAAATAAGATTGCAATAATTGCTTTTATATGTACTAGTTTTTTATCGATATTATTTTTCAAAAGCTTCCCTCCTTTATTGAGTTTCCTTATTTATTAATATTTAAGTTGTAAATATAATATTACTTTTAAATTTAGGATAAATAAATAATTCTAAGCTTTGTATTGGATATTGATTATTTAATTGTTAAAAGTATAAAGGGATTAGTACTATTTTATCAGTAATTATTAGTATCTAATGTTCTTAATTAGCTGGATAATTACAGATATAAGTTGTTAATATATTAGTTAGTATGAAGAAGATTATTTGACAAAATATTTGAAAATAGCTACAATATACTCAATAATAGTTACTAATTGTAGTAAAAAAATTGTATATTTTCATAAAATGAGGTGGAAAAGTTGAAGTGGATATATTTATCAGGTGTAATCTTTAATCTTATAGTGTTTATATTTAATTTAGTTAAAAATTTTAGGAATATTAAAGTTAATATCGGTGGCACTATTACTTTTATTTTTTCAAGTTGGCTTATTTATCCGATATTATTCATACAATATAGATCTTATCATTGATGATTCTTTATTATTAGGGAGAAGGAAAGATTAGTTTAATCTTTAAATAGATATTGGCTTATATCTATTATATATAAATCTGTAGAATGATTTAAGATTATTATCAGTCTTTATAATTCTTATTTTAAAAATTATTAGTTTGGGTTTGATAATTATTATATATTGAATTTTGTATTTATAAGTTTTAGATTGTATGAGGATAATAAGTTTAAAATAAAAAGTGGTGGTTTTAAGATGTTAAAATCAATTTTTAAAGATATAAAAAGTAGTGGAGGGAAAGCTTACATTGTAGGAGGATATGTTAGGGATAAAATTTTGAATGTTGAGAGTAAGGATGTTGATATAGAGGTTTATGGTATTACTCCGCAAGAACTAAAAAATATTTTGCAAAACTATGGTAGATTCAGACTAGTTGGGAAATCTTATCCTATTTATCTGTTAGAAGATTATGAATTTTCTTTTCCTCATAAAACAGAAGTTGGTGTTAAAGGAGAGCATTATAAAGTAGATCCTAAGATGACTATAGAAGAAGCCTGTGCTAGAAGAGATTTAACAATTAACTCTATGCTATATGATCCGTTGAAGGATGAAATCATTGATATCTATGGTGGTCAAGAAGATATTAAGAAAGGTATATTAAGATATATCAGCCCAGAAAGTTTTCAAGCAGATCCCTTAAGGATATTGAGGGTTGCTCAATTTAAAGCTAGATTTGATTTTCAAGTTGATGAAGAGACTGAACAGTTATGTGAAAAATTGATTCCTACTTTAGAGAAGATAGCAAAAGAAAGAATCTTTATTGAGATAGAAAAAATAATGCTAAAGGCTAAATACCCCTCAATTGCTTTTAGGTGGATGAAAAAAATAGGAATATTATCTTCTTACTTTTCTGAAATAGATGATTTGTCTCAGATAGAACAAGGTGAAAAATATCATCCAGAAGGAGATGTATTTGAACATACAATGTTAAGTCTTAATGTCTTGTCTATATCAGAAAGAGATATTATTTTAATGTTAGCAATATTATATCATGATATTGGTAAAGCATATGTAAAAAGAATAAAAAAGGTTGATAGAGTTCATTTTTATGGTCATGAAAATGAAGGTGCTAAAAGAGTAGGGTTTTTTTTAACTAAAATTACCGATAATAAGGAGATTATTAGTCAGGTGAGAGCACTTATAAAGTATCATATGAGACCTTTAGATTTAAAAAATAATCTATCTAAAAAAGCTGTTAGAAAATTGGTTAATCAAGTGGATATTCCTCGGTTGTTAAAGTTACATAAAGCTGATACTTTAGGAAGAAAGGTAACAACTGATATAAGTTATATAGATGATATCTTAAAGGTATATAATCACGTTAAAGATGAAGTAGAGCCAATTATTAAAGGGAGGCATTTAATAGAGCTAGGAGTTAAACCAGGTAAGAAGATGGGGAAAATATTAAAAGAAATTTATGACGCTCAGTTGAATGGTGAGTTTAGTAATTTAGAAGAGGGTTTAGAATATAGTAATTATATTTTAAAAAAGATTATCTTTGATGATCTTTAGATATATAAGCTCACTCTTATAAATATTTCTTATCTTTATGTATAATCATGGGATAGATGGTTATTATAAGAAAAATATTTTATGAGAGGTGGAGGTTTAAATGTTAAATCAAGTAAGTTTAGTGGGAAGATTAGCACGAAATCCTGAAGTTAAAACGTTTTCTAGCGGGGTAAAAAAAGCTAATTTGGTAGTTGCAGTTGATCGCGAATATAAAGCTAAAGGCCAAAAGGCAGATTTTATCTATGTAGAAGCTTGGAGGAAGTTAGCAGAACATTGCGCTAAATTTCTAAAGAAAGGTAGATTAGTAGCAATTGAAGGTAGAATCCAAGTTGATAGTTGGGAGGATAAAGAAACTGGGGATATGTGTTATAAGACTGGAATCTTAGCTAAGAATGTAAAATTTTTAGATAAGAATAATGAAGCTACAGCATAATTAATTCTAATAAGTTAAGAAATAAAGGGCCGGAGATTATATCTTCGACCCTTTATTTTATGATTATTGTAAATTATAATGAAATAAATAAATATGATATTATTATAGAAGAAATATTTATTTTTTAATTAAAGATATATTGAGTTTTGCACTATAGTTATAAATTTTTAGAGATCTATCTTGATCTTGATTAAAGTAATCCAGTTGAAAGGAGGAGAAACTAGATGGAAAATCAAGAGCATAAATTATATAAGTTATTCGCCAATCTTTTTAGGTTGTTTTTATTAGGCGCTATAGTTGGTAATGTTCTCACTCAAAACTGGTTTAACCTTTTTGCTTCAGTTTTAATGTTACTTTTAACTTATCTTCCGTTATTATTAGAAGAGAAGGCATATATTTATATTCCACCAAGCTTTCAAATGATTATACTTGTTTTTATCTTTGCATCTTTATATTTAGGAGAATTAAATGAGTACTATCTTAAATTTTGGTGGTGGGATATAATGCTTCATACTTTATCAGGTATAATTCTTGGTTTTATAGGTTTTATTTTAATTTATATTTTGAATAGAGATTCTAAGGTTAATTTAGCATTAAGTGGCTTATTTATTGCGATTTTTTCTTTTGCTTTTGCAGTAACTGCAGGTGTTTTGTGGGAGATATTTGAATTTGCTATGGACTCTTTATTAGGGTCTAATATGCAAAAATCTGGTTTAGATGATACTATGGGAGATCTAATAGTGGATGCTTTAGGAGCATTATTTACATCTACTATAGGTTATATATATAGTAAAAAGAAAGGAACCTCTTATCTTAGAAATTTGATTAAGGATTTAATATCTAAAGAGGAAGAAGTAACTGAAAATGATTTATAGATGCTATTTATTCTATCCAATTTATTATATGATTTTATAAAAATAGAACTATAAAACTAGAATAAATTAGAGGATTTTTATTTTTTTCGATTAAATATGTAATAATAAGAAATAAGAGATTATATGCTATAGCTTAGAATAATTAGAGATAGGAGGTGAAGTATTGAAGAGAATAATATTATCTCTGTTGTTAATGTTAATAACAATTGCTGCTGTCAATATTTCATTAGAAGCTAGACCATCTGATTTAGTTTATCAGATACCAATTCAAGGAACTGTAAACCCAGGTATGTTAAACTTAGTAAGAAAAGGTATAGAAGAAGCAGAAAATTCAGAGGCAGATGCTATTATCTTCAAAATAGATACCTATGGAGGTCTAGTTGATTCAGGAATTAAAATTAGAGATGCTATATTTAATTCTAAGATTCAAACTATTACATATGTGTCTAATCGTGCTTGGTCTGCCGGAGCCTTGATTGCTTTAGCTGGAGAAAAGTTGATAATGGCTCCAGGTAGTAGTATGGGAGCGGCTGAAACAAGACCTAAGGAAGAAAAATATATTTCGGCTTTACGAAAGGAGTTTAAAGCTACAGCAGAAAGAAGAGATAAGAATCCAGATTTAGCAGCTGCTATGGTTGATTCAGATATAGAAATTCCTGAACTGATAGAAGCAGGAAAGTTATTGACTTTAACTGCTCAAGAGGCTCTAGAAAATCAAATGACTGATTTAGTAGTAGATGATTTTGATTCTTTATTAAGAAGTTTAAATTTAACAGATGCTAAAGTAGTAGAAATTAAAGCTACTACTGCTGAAAAACTAGCTAGATTTGTTACAAATCCTAATATTAGTGTTATTTTATTAACTGTTGCTTTTATAGCATTAGTATTTGAAGCTTTAGCACCTGGCTGGGGAGTTGGTGGTACAATAGGGCTAGTGAGTTTAGCTTTATTTTTTAGTGGTTATATTATTAATGGAGTAGCTAGTTGGGGATTAATAATTTTATTCATTGTAGGTTTAATACTTATAGTTTTAGAAGTTTTTGTAGTTCCTGGTTTTGGAATAACAGGAATTGGAGGGATCATTAGTATCTTTAGTAGCTTATATTTCCTATTTCCTAGTCCTGATATTGCTTTAAGTATTTTAGCAACAGTATTAATTTTATCTATTGCTGCAACTATAGTAATGCTCAAGATCTTTGGTACTAGCAAATTATGGAGTAAAATTTCATTATCTGAGAGTCAAACTAAAGAGGCTGGCTATATAGCTCCTTCTAAGAGAGATGAAGTATTGGATAAAGTGGGGATCACATTAACTCCATTAAGACCAGCAGGTATTATAAAGCTAGATAATGATAGGTTAGATGTTGTTAGTGAAGGTAGATTTATTGCTAAAGGAGAGCAAGTAAAGGTTGTTAAAGTTGAAGGAAGTAGAGTCGTAGTGAGATTAGTGGAGTGAGATTAATGATCTAACTCTATTAAATTTTATAGATAGAATAATTTTATAGGAGGATGATAATTTTGAGTGGACCTTTTGCAATTTTAGTTATTGTTTTTGGTTTTTTATTTTTATCTTTGTTCTTTTACTTCATTCCAGTTGGACTTTGGATTTCAGCTATTGCTGCTGGAGTAAAGATCAATTTGCTTAATTTAATTGGTATGAGATTAAGAAGGGTTATTCCTACTGCAATTATTGGACCAATGATTAAATCTCATAAGGCAGGTTTGCAGTTGAAAACAGATCAGCTTGAGGCACATTACTTAGCAGGAGGTAATGTAGATCGAGTAGTAGATGCTTTAATTGCTGCTCAGCGCGCTGAAATCGATCTTACGTTTGAGAGGGCTGCAGCTATTGATTTAGCTGGTAGAGATGTATTAGAAGCTGTACAGATGAGTGTTAATCCTAAGGTGATTCAAACTCCAGTAGTAACTGCAGTGGCTATGGATGGTATTCAGGTAATGGCTACAGCTAGAGTAACTGTAAGAGCTAATATTGAACGTTTAGTGGGTGGAGCTGGAGAAGAGACAGTTTTAGCTAGAGTTGGTGAAGGAATAGTAACTACTGTTGGTTCTGCAAAAGCCCATACTAAGGTATTAGAGAATCCAGATTCTATCTCTGAAACTGTATTAGATAAGGGACTTGATTCTGGTACAGCTTTTGAAATCTTATCTATTGATATTGCTGATGTTGATGTTGGAAAGAATATTGGTGCACAACTACAGACTGATCAAGCTGAAGCAGATAAAGAGATTGCTCAGGCGAAGGCAGAAGAACGAAGAGCTATGGCTGTAGCAGAAGAGCAGGAAATGAAAGCTAGAGTACAAGAGATGAGAGCTAAGGTTGTTGAGTCTGAAGCTGAAGTTCCTAAAGCTATGGCAGAAGCATTAAGAACAGGTAAGATGGGTGTTATGGATTATATGAATATGCAGAATATTAAAGCAGATACTCAAATGAGGGAAAATATTTCTGATCTAGGAAATGGAAATAGTCCTGCTAAATCTAATAAAAAAGATAAATAGTAGGAGATGATTAGGTGGATTTTATAGAAAATTTTCTACCATTCTTATTTTGGATAGGGTTTATAGTATTGAAATTTGTTATAAAAAAAGAAGATAATGAAGATGTTAATTCACAAGATAAAAAATATCCTCAAAATAATAGTATGGAGTATAGCAAATCTAAAAATATAGAATCCCCACAGAAGAAGTCATTAGAAAGAACTTTAGATAATAATTCTGATATACAACTACAAAATAGAAAGAAAAATAATAGTATAAATAATAATATAAATAATAATAACAAAATAAAAATCAAGAGTAACACTGAGGATGAGGAAGAAGCTTTTATTAATCGAGAGAAGATGGAAGAAGATATTTTAAGAGGGATCATATTTAAAGAAATTATTGATAAACCACGAGCTAAAAATCCATATAAGAGGTATTAACCTTAGATATAAAAAGAGGGGCTATCAAATTGATAGCCCCTCTTTTTATATTGAGTAGGTATTGGTTATTATTGAGATAATAAAAGCTGGCAAGTAATAAATAATTTGAAATAAAAATAGTAATTTGTTATAATTAGATTGCGCACAATTGAATTGCGCAAAATATAATTGTTTAAAATTAAAAGGAGGAGATAAAAATTACTGAAGAAGATTTATTGAAGCTTGAGAATCAGTTGTGTTTTCCTATATACCTTGCCTCTAAGGAAATTATTAAGATTTATAAGCCTTATCTTAAAAAATTAAATTTAACCTATACACAGTATATAGTAATGTTAGTTTTGTGGGAAGAAGACAATATTCCTGTGAAGGACATTGGAGAGAAGTTATATTTAGATTCAGGTACCTTAACACCTGTATTAAAGAAGTTGGAGAAGAAGAATTTTATTTTAAGAAGTAGAAGTAAAGAAGATGAGAGAGTTTTAATTATATCATTAACAACAGAAGGAATATCTTTAAAAGATGGGGCTTATGAAGTACCTCGAAAAGCTTTTTGCAAAAGTGGTTTAAAAGAGGAAGATGTTAGCTTATTAAAGGATAAGTTGTATAATTTGGTTGATAATTTGATATAGAAGTAAAAATTTAAGGAGATGGTCAGATGTCTATTTATGATTTTAAAGTTGAAACTGTAGCTGGTAACGAGGTTAGTATGAAAGAATACGAAGGTAAAGTACTTATTATAGCTAATACTGCTAGCAAGTGTGGATTTACTCCCCAATATGAAGATTTACAAAAACTATATTCGAAATACCAAGAAGATGGTCTTGAAATTTTAGGGTTTCCCTGCAATCAATTTGCAAATCAAGAACCTGGAAGTAGTCAAGATGCCCAGAGTTTTTGCACCATAAATTATGGAGTAGAGTTTCCTATATTTGCTAAAGTTGATGTTAGAGGCGAAAATGCTATACCATTATTTAAATATCTTACTTCTAAAGCCCCTCATGAAGGTTTTAAATTAGAAGATCCTAATGAGAAATTAGTACATTCTGTTTTAAGTAAAAGATTTCCTAGCTTTATTCATGGTAATTCAATTAAATGGAACTTTACCAAGTTTGTTGTTGGTAGAGATGGGAAGGTTCTAAAGAGGTTTGAACCTCATATACAGCCTGGAGATATGGAAGAATATATTAAGGAAGTGCTATAATTTATATGAGCTATTAATATAGATATGTTAATTTTAAATTAAATTATATATAAAGGGAAAAGGGACAGTAAAAATTGACTAGCAACAGTTGAAAAGTTGTTTTACTTGCTGCTTACTTGTTATTTGTCATTAAATTATAGGAATTTATATCTGTAAGATGTATTATATTTAAATTACACCATAGAATCACAATTTTATCTAAGGGATTTTTTAAAATAAGCTGATGCAAAATTATAAAATTTAAGCAAATTAATGATATTATTTATAAATTGTGATCTAATTTTCTTTATGCAAAAAACTTCTTGAGTTTCTTGACATATTTCTTACTAAGTTTTATACTAAGCAATGTAGAAAATAAGAATTCTAGAAGGGGTTATATTATATGATGAATAGTGATTTTGCTCTTGCTGTTCATAGCTTGATCTTACTTATTTATAGTTCTGAAAATATGGAAACAAGTAAGTCTATGGCAGAAAGTATGAAGGTTCATCCAGTAAGAGTTAGAAAAATATTGAGTTTATTAAGAAAGAATGGATATATTGAATCTAAGGAGGGGGTTAAAGGTGGTTTTAGATTAAAGTTATCTGCAGATAAGATTTCTTTAAATGATATCTATAGATTAACATCTAAAAATACATTAAAACCTAAGTGCCATAGCTGTAATTGTGAGATTGGTGCCAATATTGAGGATGTTTTAGATATTATATTTTATAAAGCAGAGGAGAAGGTGGAAGAGTTTTTAGAAGAATATACTATTCAAGATGTTTTTAACATATTAAAGGGTGAATCTAAATAGTACTTATTCTCTAATTTTTTTATGAAAATAAGTTTACCTAATCTTAATATTGAATCAGAGATTTATAAGAAGAACTTGACAAAAGGAACTGTAATAATTATAATTACATTAAGGTTATCCTGCTATGATATATTTTTTAATAATAAATAGTAGGATAATATTTTTGCAATAAATGTAATAAAAAATATTACATATATAAATAGGGGTGATTTTATGAGATTATGATAAATATTAAATAAGGAAATAATAAAATATTAAGGTATTAAACTAGATACATAATGGCTAATTATAAATAATAAATAGGAGTGATTAAAGATGAATGTTAAAGAAGCGATTAGAGAGAGAAGAAGTATTAGAGATTTTAAGTCAGATAAAGTAAAAAAAGAAGATTTAGATTTAATCTTAGAAGCTGCTAGATTGGCTCCATCAGGTACTAATTTACAACCATGGAGATTTGTTGTAGTAGAATCTGATGAGATGAGGGAAAAATTGAGAGGTTGTACTTTAGATTTTGTTGGAGATGCCCCTGTTACAATAGTCTGTTGTGTAGATTATAAAGCTTTAGAAGAAATGAATGATAGACTTAAAGAATTACAGGAAGTAGGCGCTTTAAAAGGAACAGCATTAGAAAAAATTGATCCTTCTAAGTATAAAGGTCGTAAAATGAGCGAAGAGGATATCAAGAGGTATTTACATTTAAATTTATCTATTGCTATTGAAAATATGGCTTTACAAGCAACTGAGTTAGGTTTAGGTAGTTGTTGGTTAATGATGTTTAACGAGAAGAAATTATCTCAAATACTAAATTTAGATGATAACTTGGAAGCAGTAGCATTATTACCGATAGGTTATGGATCAGATAATCCAGCTCCAAGACCTCGTTTATCTTTAGATAGAATAGTAATTGATAGGGTTTAGGTATAAAAGGACACAGGTATATACCTGTGTCCTCAGTTATTATTCTTTTTTCTATAGATAAGACTATTTTACTTTAGTAACACCAGTTACTTTACCATTGGATACTTTAAAGCTTTCTTTATACTCTGCCTTGGCAAAATAAATATTTCCTTTAACTGTAGCTTTATTTACATTAAATCCATTAGCTTGAACATAAATATCCCCAACAAAGATACCACCTTGGAATCTAGTATTAGGACTTTTGATAATCATCTTTGGTGCAGTAATGGTATATCTTTCAGTAATATTATGATCTTCATCTTGAGCGTAAGGAGCTAATTTACGATATAAGTCATTACTAGATTTACCTTTATTATGGAATTCACCTTCTATCACAATTTCTTGGTCAAAAGTTAAATCATTTAATGTAGCTACAATCCAATTACCATCTTTGCTGATAGCTTTTATAAAAGCATCTTCATCACTTACTATTGAAGCTGTTGCTACTACATCTGTTTCTTGTTTAGTTTCCTGATTAGTTGTAACATTTTTATTTCCTGCACAACCTGTTAATACTACAATTGATAATAAGAATATTAGACTTAAACTTAAATACTTCTTCATATTTATCTTCCTCCTTTTAAATAATAAGCTTTGATAATAGTTCACTGATTATCAATATAGAGCCAAAATAGAGATGGAAATAGGCCGTTTCAAAGACTAATTTTTTTCTATTGGCAACAATTAGTCTATTTAAGCGAAGCCCTATAGGACTAATTATTATAGTCAATAAACTAAGCTGAGATAATAGATTAAATTCTACTAGAATAATCTGGCTGATATAAGTGACTATAAATATTAATCTGAATATTTTGATACTCTTCTTTTCTCCTAATCTTACAGACATAGTCTTAATTCCATGTTTAGCATCATCTTTAATATCTCTTAGCTCATTACTGATTAATAGCAATGAAGTTAGTAGACAGATAGGTATAGAAGATAACCAAGGATACCATGAAAGATTAGCAGTTTGCATATAATAGCTACCAAACACCATCAGATTACCCATTAAGAAGAATACTAGCAATGGGCCTAAACCTTTTTTCTTGTAAACAAAGGGTTCACCTGTATACGCATATCCACCCCATAGTCCAATCATTCCTAAAATTAAGATAGGTAAACCACGAAGGTAGATGAAATAAAGACCTAAAGGTATTACACTAGCAAAACTGAGTATTCCAGAGATAAAGATGAATTTTTCGATAGGAGTTCTATCTTTAAATGAGATTCCTAAATTGGCTTTATCTCCAATTAAACCTTGTTTAAATTCAAAGTAATCATTGATTAGATTAGTTCCTGCTTGTAATAAGACTCCACCTGTTATGACTAGCAGGAAAAGAGCTAAACTAAATTTTCCTTCTATCCATCCCAGTAGACCTCCCAAAATAGTCGGGATTAAAGCAGTGGTAAAGGAAAATGGTCTCAATGCTTTCCACCAAGCCTTCCAATAGTTAGTTAACATCTTTCTCCCACCTATCAATTAAGATTAATTAGATTATTTTTGGGCATAGTCCTAAGATATTTATAAGTGTTATAAATATTTCGCCGGTTTTTTAGATAGATTAAATATCCAAGGTAATAGATAATAGTCTATACCAAAGGCCTTGCCAGCATTAGATAACATAGCTACTGAGATTAAGAACAACCATACCGGTTCCCAAATTCCTGCATCTGATCCTAGCCCACCTATAATAAAGTTAGCGCTTAGAGTCATGGCAACTAAAGCACCGATAATAGTTAAGCAACCAAAGATTAGGCTCAAGCCGACACCAATTTCAGTGAGTACCATTATTTTTTGGAATAGTACTTGATTTGGCTCAATAAATGTTTTGGCAAAAGTAATATATAATTCTGGTGTCCCTTCACTCCATAGCATTGATGAAGCGCCAGAAATCAAATGCTCATCAGAGCCAAATAGCCAACCTTCTTGGAGTTTATGGATTCCTTCTATTAAGAATCTAACTCCTAAGAATACTCTTAAGAAAGCTAACCAAAAAGTTCCAGATTTCTTAGAAAAGTGTCTTACTAGCATACCAATACCTCCTTTAACTTCTCCAAATTGATGTTCTATATATTCCCAAATCAAACTAAAGCCATTTACACCAAATAGATAATGCATGTTAACAAAATGTTTAGTCATCATTGCTAAGAATCCTACCAAAGGAATAGTGATTGAAGGTATAGGTTTCAATTCTGCTACAGCATAATTAGAACCTATAGATACCATAACTCCATGTAAGTTAGCATTAAATTTTTTCAACTCTTCATCTGTTATATCAGCATATATGTTGTGAGCTGCACATTGTCCAGTCTGTAAAGCCGACTCTACTAATTGAGGTAACTCTCTTCCTTCTTTCCACAAAATTGAGGCATTATCACCAATAGCATAGATGTTTTGAATAGAAGTTTGTAAATACTCATTAACAACTAGCCTATCTCTGTGATTTATTTCTAAACCTAGTTTTTTAACGAAACTATTTGCTTTAACTCCACCGGTCCAGATTAAAGTGTTACTTTTGATTTCCTTTTTTCCTTTAAAGCTAACATTATCATCATTAATAATAATTTTATTTTTTTCTACATTAGTAATTGTAGATCTAGTTAGAAGCTCAACTTCTAAAGTTTCACTAAGATATTGCTCGGCCTTAGCAACTCTTTTTTTGCTTAAAACTGCTAGGATTTCATCTCTTGCTTCTATAACTTTAATACTAGTTTCTTCTCTAGGAATTTCATATTTTTCACATAACTCCTCAACCCATTCAGCAAGTTCACCGGCCATTTCAATTCCGGTAAAGCCGCCCCCTCCAATAATGAAGGTTAACAATTCTTGCCTTTTTTCTAGATCGGCTTCAGTAGAGGCTAAGCTAAACATTCTTCTTACATGACTATTGATCTTCTTAGCATCTTCTAAAGACCATAGAGTGAAACAATTCTCTTCCATACCAGGTATTTTAAAGTAAGTTGGTTCACTACCCACTCCTAATACTAAGTAATCATAATTGTATTCATTATTATCAGAACTTAGTTGTTGGGTTTTAGGATCAATATCTATAATTTTATCTTGTACTAATTTTACTTTAGTATCATCAAATACTTTGGATAGAGATACCTTTAAACCGCTACTACTTACTCTATTACCAGCGACTTCATGAAGTTCTGTTAATAGTGTGTGATATGGGTTTTGATCAATTAGAGTAATTTGAACATCAGGATTATTTCTAAATCTCTTATTTAAATCCTTTGCAGCTTCAATTCCAGCATAACCAGCTCCTAGAATAACAATATTCTTATTCATTTCTTCCCTCCTTTATATAAAATTATAAATTTTAATAGAGTATTTTCTCTACATTTAGTATATTTCTATGATAGTTTTCTAAATCCTTTATAATCTTATAAAAGGTTATAATTTCTTGCAGGATAAAAGTTATTGAAGGTAGAAATTGTTCAATAGTATTATTAAATTGCTATGTGAATTAATTAACTAGTTTAGAAATTACTTATATTATGCTAACCTTAAAAAGGAAAGGTTTAAACGAGAGCAGAGAGATGGATATAGATTATAGTGAATCAAAATAAGGTAGGTATTATATATTTGTTTTATATCAATATCTATAATTTTGAGAGTACTTCTCTGAAGGAACAAATAACTCAGAGCGAAGTTCAAGACTACTTGCTAGATAAAGTGACTTCTTAGTTTCAATGGGAATTTTTATCTCCCATTGAAACTTAGTCCCAAGGGATAACCTAAAGAACAGGCCCTAGAACGAATCCAGGACCATAGCGTCTCTTTATCTCACACTTAATAGAAGTGGGAGTTTTAGAGTCGCTTAGGTATCGGATAAATAAAATACAACTTCTTTTACAGTGTTGTATTAGTTTGTGGCAAAAATATTTTAAATTCTTTTTAAGTGTATATATACTTGATAATTTATATAAATTGAATTAAAGAATTTCATTAAAATATAAGTACTTACTAAAATATTTTTTAGCCACGAATTAACACGAATAAATGACTGAAGAATTAATTTATATACGATTAATAAAGGATTCATATTATATACCTAAAATTTAAATTCTACTAATCTTTTAAGAACTAAAAATCAAAAGAATTTATTAGACGCAGCACCCTAAAGGGAAAAACATAAGAATTAAAATCTTGCGGAGGGTTGATCTGTTCAAATCCAGAGAAGAATTACTGAGGAAGTACTCTTGAGTGATTTACTCAGACAAAACAGGTTTAAAGAATAAAAGATTATTAAGGTTTTAAATCGGAATGTAATCAGCGTCAAAAAAAGCTTGGGTTTCAATCTGTTTCTAAGTAAATTTAGATTCTTCTTTATCTTCTATATATAATGAAGTTTTTATAATTTATTGTTAACTTGGCTTTTACTTATTAAATTAACTTATTTTGGCCTTTGTTCATCAAATTAAAAAGAGGATATGTGGTGATGAAAATGAAGTTAAATAAAGAAAAGAAATGTATAATTTTTTGTTTGTTAATAATGAGTATAGGTTTATTAGGTTGTTCAGCTAAAAATACTAAAAATTCTACTTTTAAAAGTGACTATAAGATGGGAACTATAGTCCAGTTGAAGGTTTATGGTAAAGGTGTAAATGCTATAGTTAAATCATCCTTCAATCTAATAGATGAGTTAGAGCAGGAGATGAGTTTGAATATTGAAGATAGTGAGATTAACCAAGTTAATAAGTTTGCTGGGATCAAAGGGGTTAATGTAAGTCATGATACTTACCAAGTAATTAATAAAGCTTTGAATTATGCTAAACTAAGCCAAGGTTATTTTGATCCTACCATTGGTCCAGTGGTTAAATTATGGGGTATAGGCAGTGAAAATCAGCGGGTTCCTTCTAAAGATGAATTGGCAGACAAGTTGAAATTAGTAGATTATCAGCTGGTTAAATTAAATCCTGAAACTCAAAATATTAGCCTAACAAGAGAAGGTATGATCTTAGATGTAGGTGGGATTGCCAAAGGTTATGCTGCTGATGAGGTAATTGAATTATTAAAGAGTCAGGGAATTAAGAGTGCTTATATTAGTCTTGGTGGGAATGTATCTGTCTTAGGCACTAAACCTGATGGTTCTAATTGGAAGGTAGGGATTCAAGATCCTAAAGCGAAAAATCGCGGTGAAATACTAGGGATTGTAAAGGTAAAGAACAAGACAGTCGTTACTTCTGGTAATTATGAACGTTACTTTATTGAAGATGGAGTTAGATACCATCATATTTTGAATCCGCAGACTGGTTATCCAGCTAGAAATGGAGTAATCAGTGCTACTATTATAGCTGAAAGTTCTTTTGATGCAGATGCGTTATCTACTGCTGTCTATATTCTGGGGGTAAGGAAAGGGATGGAATTGATTAGTCAATTAGATGGTGTAGAGGTAATATTGGTTACTGAAGAGAATGAAATTTATATTACAGATAACTTAAAGAAGAAGTTTGAAATTACTAAAGACGATAAATATAAATTGTCAAATCTAAAATAAAGGATTATTTATATTGAAATCATGTAAAGTAGGTGATTAGATTGTTTTGGGACAGATTCCCCATTATAAAAGAAGAAATAGTCGAATTTGAAGATTATTTACAAGGTTCTTTAGTTAGTAGGCAGCCTTTGATTCAAGAGGCAATTTCTGATTTAGCTAAATCAGGTGGAAAGAGACTTCGTCCAGCCTTATTAATGATTACAGCTAAATTTGGAGAGTATAAGAAAGAAGAGGTATGGTTATTAGCTGCTGCTTTAGAGATTCTTCATATGGCAACTTTAATCCATGATGATATTATAGATGATGCTGATTTAAGGCGTGGGTCAAAAACTGCTCAATCTAAATATGGTAAAGATGTAGCTGTTTTTGCTGGAGATTATCTCTTCACTTTAACCTTTGATATCTTAGCAGGGAAGGCTACAAATGAGCAGTTAAAGCAAGTATCTAAGGTGATTCAGCAGATTTGTGAAGGTGAGATACAGCAGCATCAAGATAGATACAATATAAGTGTAAGTTATAAAGACTATTTTAAAAGAATTAAGAGGAAGACAGCGTTATTATTTGAGGGAAGCTGTGCTTTAGGAGCAGGGAGTGCAGGTCTGTCTAAATCTGTAGTAAGAAATTTATCACATTATGGACGTTATATAGGTATGGCTTTTCAATTAGTTGATGATCTTTTTGACTTTAGCAAGAAGAGTAGTGGCATTGGTAAGCCAGAAGGAAATGACTTTACTCAAGGAATCTATACCTTACCAATCCTATATAGTCTTTATGAAAGTGATTCTGCTAATTGTTTAAAAAAGTTGTTAGATAATCCAGTAGATAATAATCAAGAAATTAAAGAGATTATAACTAATAATGGTTCTTTAGACTATACAATGTCTGTGGCCACAGATTATATTAATAAAGCTAAAACTAAGCTTAAAGGTTTAGCAGATCATTCTTATCAGGAGATATTAATAGATTTGGCTGATATGGTTGTAGATAGAGATTATTAAAGTGTTACTACTGTCAGTGTGGGAGTGAAGAAAGTTTAATATTATAAATTATGCCCACACTGATTTTAAAACAAAATTTTCTTTACAACAAAATTGTTTGGTGTTATAATTTGGTAGAGGTATGAAATATATCTAATTAACAATTATAAGTAAATGTTTAGAACTGCTCTAGCTAAGAGTATTTTATTTTTTTCTTTAATTTAAACGTTTAAATTAACTTGTTTGCTTTTTTTATATAGATCAGAAACCTTAAAATGAAATTTAATGGGTATAAAGTGATATTTTGGCCTCTAGCTATTAGTATTATTTTTATAAGCTCTAATCCAGTGGCTAGTAGCCAATAGTTAAAACTGTCCTAATATCTATAGGTATATATGTAGTTTTTATTCTAAAGTTTGATGATTATAATACAATTTATCTAAAATTCTTCAATCTAATGATTAAGAGATACAGAGTTAATGGTTATAAGCCATATATCATTTCAATTCTTAAGGGGGAGGTTCTAATGGGGGTTACAATTAAAGATGTTGCTAAAGAAGCAGGAGTCTCTATTGCTACAGTATCATATGTAATTAATAATAAAGGAAATGTAACTGTTGAAACCAAAGAAAAGGTGTTGAAGGCTGTTGAAAGCTTAGGATATCAACCTAATCTCTCTGCTCGGAATTTGGTGGGTCAAAAGAGTAATTTAATAGGGGTGCTAATTCCTGATTGGGGTAATAATGATGAAGCAGTTAAAAGCACTAAGGATAATTTCAATTTTGATAATCCCTTCTATGGTAATATACTCAATAGTATAGAGTCAACAAGTACAAAAGCAGGTTATAGTATATTACTTATTGCTTCTACTATTACAGCTGATAAGATAAAAAGTATAATTTTGCAAAGAGATTTAGATGGTTTAATTATTATTGGTGCTCTGCCTAAACTTTTAAATAGTTTAGCTAAAGTTAAAGTTCCTGTAGTTTTGATTGATAGCTATACTGATAATGATAATTTCTATAAAATAGGTATTGATGATGAATATGGTGGATATATCGCTACTAAGCATCTATTGGATTTGGGGCATAAGGAGATTGCTTTGATTAGTGGCGAATTAATAGAAGATGGCGTTGATATGGAACGATTTAAAGGTTATCAAAAGGCATTGTTTGAAAGAGATATTCCTATTAAAGAAGAGAATATATGTAATGTAGGTGTTTCTATGGAGGGGGGCTACCAAGGGGTAGAGGAGTTATTAAATCAGAATCATGATATAACAGGAATTTTTTCAACTGCGGATATCATGAGTATTGGAATCTATAAGAAGTTAAATGAACTTAAACTTAATATTCCTGAGGATATTTCAGTTGTCAGCTTTGATAATTTCCCTTATACTGAATTTTTACATCCTTCTCTTAGTACAATAAGTCAACCAGTATTTTTAAAGGGAAGGCGTGCTACAGAGCTGTTGATTAGTCTAATTGCTGGTAAGAGAACTGATGATCATTCATTAACACTTTCTATAGAATTAATTGAACGCGATTCAGTTAAAAATTTAAAATAAGTGGGTTCTACACTAGATATAAATAGGAGTTGATAAGAATGAATAGTTCTGAGATTATAGATAGAGGAAGTTTTGATCAAAACAATAATTATTTTATTTTAAGTGAATATTTAGGTCATCACAAAGAAGAAAACAAATTAGTTCTAAGATTAGTAGAGGGGAGAATAATCTTAGAGTTTTTAAGTAGTGATATAGTTAGAGTAGTTATGGCTAAGCGTGATAATCAAGTGGATTTGAGTAATACTCCAGCTGTAATTAAGCATGATCTATCTTATAACAATTTTACTATTGAAGATAAAGCAGAGAAGTTAGAGGTAAGAACAGACTCTTTAAAAATTGTAATTAATAAGACGAAGTTCTTTTTAAGTTTTTATGATTTAGAGGGTAATTTGATTCATCAAGATTATAGCGAGCATTCTCTAGGTTGGAGTGGTGATGAGGTCAGAGCTTGGAAAGAGTTAGGGCCAAATGAAAGGTTCTATGGACTAGGGGAGAAGACTGGATATTTAGATAAACGAGGACGTAAATATACTATGTGGAATACCGATACTTTCAACCCTCATGTACCAAGCACAGATCCTTTATATCAATCAATTCCTTTTTTGATTGGATTTAGTCAAGGAAGAAACTATGGAATTTATTTTGATAATAGCTATAAGACCCATTTTGATTTAGGTCTCAACTCTGAAAAATATTATTCTTTTTGGTCTGAAGGTGGTAAGTTAGATTATTACTTTATTAATGGTACTGGTATCAAAGATATAATTAAAAATTATACAGATTTGACAGGAAGGATGCCTTTGCCACCAAAATGGTCTTTAGGATATCATCAATCTCGTTATAGCTATCATCCTGAGGAAGAGGTTAAAGAGATAGCCAAGCAATTTCGTAGAAAGGATATTCCCTGTGATGTAATCCATCTTGATATTCATTATATGGATGAATATAAGGTCTTTACTTGGGATGAACAGAAGTTCCCTCAACCTAAACATATGTTAAATGATTTAGCTGAGGATGGTTTTAAAGTAGTAACGATTATTGATCCTGGGGTAAAGAAAGACCCTCGCTATAATCTATATCAAGAAGGTATTAAAGGTGATTACTTCTGTAAGTATTTAGATGGAGAATATTATATCGGTAAGGTATGGCCTGGTGAGTGTCTGTTACCAGACTTTACAAAAGCAGAGGTTAGAAGATGGTGGGGAGATAAGCATCAGTTATTATTAGATAAAGGAGTTAAAGGTATTTGGAATGATATGAATGAACCTGCTATCTTCAATGGTAGTAGTACTATGGATATAGAAGTTGTCCATGACAATGATGGTGATTTAGGCACTCATCGCCGTTTTCACAATTTGTATGGATTATTAGAAGGGCAAGCTACTTATGAAGGCTTAAAGAGATATAAACCTAATGAACGTCCTTTTGTCTTAACTAGAGCAGGTTTTTCAGGAATTCAACGTTATTCAGCTGTCTGGACAGGAGATAATCGTAGTTTTTGGATTCATTTAGAGATGGCGATACCGATGTTGATGAATATGGGACTTTCGGGGATTAGTTTTTGTGGAACAGATGTAGGAGGATTTTCCGATAATAGTGATGGGGAGTTATTGACCCGTTGGACACAGCTAGGTATGTTCATGCCATTTTTTAGAAATCATTGTGCTATTAATAATATTAATCAAGAGCCTTGGGCTTTTGGTGAAGACTATGAAAAGATAATTAGAAAGTATATTAAGTTGCGTTATAGATTCTTGCTTCATCTCTATAATCTTTTTTATGAATCCTATCAAAGTGGATTACCTGTAATGAGGCCTTTGATTTTAGAGTATCCAGATGATGAACAGACCTATAACCTATCAGATCAATTTATGGTTGGTGATAGTATCTTAGTAGCACCGGTATATCAACCAGATAGAAGCGAGCGAATGGTATATTTACCAGAGGGAGAATGGTATGACTTCTGGACTGGAAATAGTTATGATGGTGGAAAGAATATTATAGCTAAGGCACCTTTAGAGACAATGCCAATCTTTATTAAAGCAGGTAGTATTCTGCCTTTAGCTCCGTCTATGAATTATGTTGGTGAAGAGCAGATAGAAGAATTGGAGTTAAATGTATATTTGAGTACTGATGTGAGAGAAGATAATTATCGTCTTTATGAAGATGATGGGATTAGTTTTGCTTATCAGCAAGGAAAATATAATGTCAGAGATTTTAGTTATCTTTATGAAGGTGGGAAATTAGAGTTTAGAATATATAATTTGATAGAGAATTATCAATTAGATTATAGTAATTATTTAATTAGATTTAAAAATTTATCTTTAGAGCCTAATATGGTAATGATAGATGGAATAAAGAGTGACGATTGGGAATATAATAATGGTGATTTAAAAATTAATGTAGGTATTAATGTAAGCAAGATAGAAATTAGATAGAGTTATATAGTTTTTATCTTATCTGCTTAGTTTGTATAAATTGATTGTGATTATCATTTATGTTTTTCTCCTTTTATTGACAAGATAATATACATATGCTATTCTATTAGCGTAAGATAATTACTTACATAATCAATTTAATTTAAGTTTTTTAGTTATATTTAAAATTAATCAATATTTTTGGAATTATCATCTTATTTAAGCTGGAGGTGAATGTAATGGCTTATACAATTAATGATTCTTGTATTTCTTGTGGTGTATGTGAAAGTACTTGCCCAGTAGAGGCTATTTCTGAAGGTGCTACTCAATTTGAAATTGATGCTGATCTTTGTATCGATTGTGGTGCTTGTGCTGGATCTTGCCCAGTAGAGGCTATTGAGGAGTAATAAAATACATAAAAGCTCAGGGGGGGATCCCCCTGAGCTTTTTTTGTTTTCAGTAGTAGTTTTAAATGATAAAGTTTTAAATGAGACAATAACATTTTACATATATTACTATCTAATGGAGTAAGATATTAGAAAGATATCATAATCTTTTTGGATAAATAGAAGTTTTGTTTTATAATTATATAAAGGATAAATTATTAAATGGCTATCAGAACTTTAAATTATGGGGTGATTAAATGAAGCCAACTCTTGGTTTAGCTTTAGGAGCTGGATCAGCAAGGGGATTAGCACATATAGGCGTTTTAAAGGCTTTTGAAGAAGAAGAAATTAAGATTGATTATATAGGTGGAACAAGTATGGGAAGCATAATTGGTGGTTTTTATTCTGCTGGTCAAGAGTTAGATAAATTAGAGAAATTAGCGACTCACTTGAAATGGGAGCATCTAACTGATATTACTGTTCCTAGAAAAGGTTTAATAGCAGGGAATAAAATTAGAGACTTTTTTGATTTGTTAACTCAAAATAAAGATTTCAGTGATTTGCAGATACCTTTTGTAGCTTTGGCAGCTGATATAGAAACTGGAGAAGAAGTAATTATAGATAAAGGTTTAGTAGCAGATGCTATGAGAGCTAGTATGTCTGTACCAGGTATTTATATACCTTATGAATTAGAAGGGAAAAAGTTAGTAGATGGTGCTGTTATTAATCGTGTTCCTGTTAGTCCTGTTAGGGAATTAGGAGCTGATCTAGTTATTGGGGTAGAGGTTAGCCATAATCTAATACATGGTAGTAAAGTGAATAATATTTTTGATGTGATTATGAATTCAATAGATATTATGCAACAAGAGCTTGCTAAACATAAAAATACTGGGGCTGATCTATTGATTATTCCAGAGGTTGGTAATATACCTTCTACTGGTTTAGATCATGCTGAAAGATCTATTGATTTGGGTTATAAAGCTGCCAAAGAGCTTATTCCCAAGATTAGAAAGTTAATAGAGGAGTGGGATAATAATGAGAAGGATAAATAAAGAAGATAAGCTTCTGATTTTTGGATTAATTCTTATTTTAATAGTAGGGTTTCTAGTATTCTATCCTGTGGGATATTATAGAATTTCACCAGGAGTAGCTAAGACTTTAGCACCAATGGTGAAAGTAAAAGCTAACAAATATCCTATAGAAGGTGAAGTGATGTTGACAGCCGTTTCCATGAGAGAGGCTAGGTTATTTGACTATATATATATTAAGTTGTTTAAACCTAAATTCATTGAATTAAGGCCTAAGCCACAAGGAATTGATATGAATGAGTATGCAGAATTAATGTTAGAGATGATGAAAGAAAGCCAATTAAAAGCTACAGCTGTTGCTTTAAAAGAAGCAGGTTATAACCCTGAAATAACTGGTGAGGGGGTAAAGATAGTTAAGGTTTTAGAAGAGGGAGATGCTTATGGTAAGTTAAAAGATGGAGATATTATAGTTGCAGTAGATGATAAACCTGTACAATTATTGACTGATACAATTAAGAAGATACAAGATAGAGAAGTGGGTCAAGAAGTTAAGATAACTGTTATAAGGAATGGAAAGAAAGAAAATTATCAGCTTAGAACTTTAGCATTACAAGAAAATTCAGATAATCCTTCAATAGGTGTATTTGTTGCTCCTTATAAGAGAGAGTATAAATTCCCAATTAATATTAGTATTAATGCTGGCAAGATTGGGGGGCCTTCGGCTGGTAGTATGTTTACATTAGAGATATTTAACCGTTTAACTAAAGAAGATATTACTCATGGGTTGAAAGTTGCAGGAACGGGTACTATTGATTTGGATGGAAGTATAGGTAGGATAGATGGTATTCAACAGAAAATAGTTGCTGCTAAAAAGAAAGGAGCAAAGATATTTTTTGCCCCTATAGGAAATTCAGATAAGGCTAAACAAATGAAAGACTATGGAATTGATATTGTTATAGTAGATAATGTTGAAGATATTATCTCTTATTTAGAAAATTTAAAAGGTTAATAAATTTATTATAATAGAATATAGAGTTTTTGATTTCTACTCTATATTTATTATTGGATTATTAAAAAAGTCGATATTTCCCTGCCTTTTTTGTTTGTTAGGATAAGCTAAAGCATAAATATTATTAGCCTTAATATCAATATTTAACATTTCTTGCAATAGATTATTAGGGTTTTGATTTGTTCTGAAGTGATTTGCTACTTTAGTAATTAAGGGCAGGGTAGAATTTTGTTTGATTAGTTTAAGTAAATCCCTTCCTTTGTTATTAAAGCCTAATATACGTAGATATTGTGGACCACCATTTTGGTCAAAGTTATTTAGAGTTTTTTGATCTAAACCTAATAGAATATGTGTTAATATTCTTTGGATTCTTGTTTTGGTAAAGCGTTTAGTATTAATTAGATCGATCAATTCTTGTATAGAAGTAGCTTTATTAGCTGCTTCTTTAATTCTATTTTCTAGGCCACCTATAATATTTTCATATTTTTTTAACTCTTCACTACTTGTTCTTCTAATTAAAGTTAATATTTGAGTGGAAAAATTATCATAGAATATTGGTCCTAGATTATTTTTAAATTGATCTATTAATATTTGAGATGTAATAGTAGGTATTACTTCTCTAATTTTATCATTAATTAATATAGAGTTATTGATTTGATTGATTCTGATTTCTTCTCTAATAGCAGAGGCACTAGCTAATTGATTTAATTTTTTAGAATGATATTGGCTACCTTTCCTTTGAATAGTTAGAGGAGTAATTGGACTCTTTAATTTTATTAATGCTTTCATATATTCTAAGCCAAGTATATTATTTGGGTTATTTAATATATTCATAGCTTGAGATGCTGAAACTTTAAATTTACTGGAATTGATTTTTATATATTCTGATATTGCTTTACTTCTAGCTGCAGGATAAGAGATTCCTTGATCCATATTTTTTTTAATTTTAAGGTCTAATTCTTTAGGTTTATCAGATATAAGTTTAGCTATATCTCTCAATATCTTACTTATTCCTAATTCACTACCAAAACATAAAGAATCAACTATACCTGTTGAATTTAGTAACTTAACAGCTCCTAAAGCAAAATGTTCTGCACTTCGTACTGAATAAGTAACAGGTAATTGTATAAGTAAGTCAACTCCAGAATTTAAAGCCATTTTAGTTCTAGCCCATTGGTTAACTATTGCAGGTTCACCTCGTTGTAAAAAAGGTCCACTCATAATACATATACAAGCATTAGCATTACTTTTTTCTAATGATTTATTAATATGAAATTGATGTCCTTGATGAAAAGGATTATATTCTGTAATGATCCCTAAAATCTTCATAATAATTCCTCCTTATTTATTATTATAGATAGATTAGTTAGAAATATCAATTTATTGGTATAAATATAACTGTTTTATAAGAAAATAAGTGTGTGAATTTGGACATAATACGATAATTATCAGACAATTGTTAAAATTGTGATTAAACTGATTTTTGCCATTATTTAAACTTTGAATATATCTGTAGATATTTTATCTTAAAACAAGGAATTTATATACTGAGTCTAGTAATATAGAGTTGGACAAAAATAATTAATAATATTATGGTCGTTACATAAAGGAGGACAAAAATATGAGTTTTATAGGAATGATTCATGAACAAGCAAGAAAAGCTAAAAAGAAGATAGTTCTTCCAGAAGGAACTGAAGCAAGAATGGTAAAAGCTGTTCCAGTTATTTTAGAAAAAGAAATCGCTGATATTGTTTTGATTGGTGATGAGCAGGAAGTCAAAGATGTTGCTTTAGAGCATGGAGTTGATTTAACAGGAGCAGAAATTATTAACCCAGTAAATTTTGAAAGATTAGATGAGTATGCTCAAACTTATTATGAATTGAGAAAGCATAAAGGTATTAGTTTAGAAGATGCTAAAGAACAAATAAAAGATCCTTTGTACTTTGGAGCGATGATGGTTAAAAAAGGAGATGCTGATGGTAAAGTAGCAGGAGCTGCCAATGCTACTGGTAATGTATTGCGTGCTGCTATTAAAGTAGTAGGTACTGCAGAAGGGATTTCTGTTATTTCAGGTGCTTTTATTATGATTGTACAGGATAAAGATTTTGGTCAAGATGGTTTAATGGTATTTGGAGATTGTGCTGTAAATCCAAATCCAGATGCAAATCAATTGGCTGAGATAGCAATTTCTTCTGCTAAAACTGCACAAGATTTAGCAGAGATTGATCCTAGAGTAGCAATGTTATCTTTCTCAACAAATGGTAGTGCTAAGCATGAGTATGTTGATAAGGTACAGTCAGCTGCTAAGAAGGCTAAAGAAATTAAACCAGAATTGAAGATAGATGGAGAAATGCAATCTGATGCAGCAATAGTACCAGTAGTTGCTCAGAAGAAGTATCCAGAGAGTGATATTGCTGGAACAGCAAACGTATTGATTTTCCCAGATTTAGAGGCAGGAAATATCTGTTATAAATTAGTACAAAGGTTAGCACATGCTGAGGCTATTGGACCTATTTTACAAGGTGTAGCTAAACCTGTAAATGATCTATCTCGTGGATGTAATGTACAAGATATAGTTAATGTGACAGCTATTACTGCTGTACAAGCACAGAATTGCTAGGGAAGATAAATTCTAATGTTTTTTAAGAATTTATCGACCACGAAAGGTTCAAAGAACCTGAAGGGGAAATAAAGTAATATTGTTTTTCTAGAATTTATGAAAGTAGAGATAGTAACTTTGTCAAGATAGAATAGAAAATTCTAAGGTTTTTTAAGAATTTATCGACCACGAAAGGTTCAAAGAACCTGAAGGGGAAATAAAGTAATATTGTTTTTCTAGAATTTATGAAAGTAGAGATGATAAATTTGTCAAGATAGAATAGAAAATTCTAATGTTTTTTAAGAATTTATCGATCGCAATAGAGAATGAAAGTTATAGAAAGTTAGATAATAGTTATAACCAAATTTAAGGAGGAAGTTAAGATGAAGATTTTAGTAATTAATAGTGGTAGTTCTTCAATTAAATATCAATTAATAAATATGGAAGATGAAAGTGTGTTAGCTAAAGGTTTAGTTGAAAGGATTGGGATTGAAGGTTCAAGATTAGAACAAGAGTTATCTGCAGGAGAAGAGTTTGAAATAAAGCAAGATATCCCTGATCATGGAGTAGGAATGGAGCTAGTTATTGATACATTGACTGATGAAGATAAGGGTGTTATTTCAAATGTTAGTGAGATTAATGCAGTAGGGCATAGAGTTGTGCAAGGTGGAGACTCTTTTGATAAATCAGTTATTGTGGATGAAAAGGTTAAGAAAGAAATTGATAGATGGGCTTCTTTAGCACCATTACATAACCCTGCTAACTTAATGGGGATTGAAGTTTGTGAGAAGTTAATGCCTGAAGCAACACAAGTAGCTACTTTTGATTCAGCTTTCCATCAAAGCATGCCAGAAGATGTATACATGTATGCTTTACCATATGAGTTATATGAGAAACATTCTATCAGACGTTATGGGGCTCATGGTACATCACACAAGTTTGTTGCGGAACAGGCAGCTAAAGAAATGGGTAAAGATATAGAAGATTTAAAGATTATTACTTGCCATTTAGGTAATGGAGCAAGTGTTACTGCAGTTAAAAATGGTAAGTCTTATGATACAAGTATGGGACTTACACCATTAGAAGGTTTAGTAATGGGAACTCGTTGTGGTGATATAGACCCAGCAATTGTACCATTTGTAATGGAGAAAGAAGGTTTATCTCCTCAAGAGATGGATCATTTAATGAATAAAGAAAGTGGTTTCTTGGGTGTATCTGGTATAAGTAGTGATTCTCGTGATATAGGAGAAGCAGCAAGTAATGGAAATAAACGTGCTCAACTAGCAACAAATATGTTTGTTTATAGAGTTAAAAAATACATTGGTTCTTATATTGCGGCTATGAATGGTGTAGATGCAATAGTATTTACAGCAGGAATTGGTGAGAATGCTATAGACTTAAGAGAGATGATTTGTAATGATTTAGATTATTTGGGAATCAAAGTTGATAGTGAAAGAAATAATGTAAGAGCTAAGATAACTGAGATTAATGCTGATGATTCTAAAGTTAAAGTATTTATAATACCAACAAATGAAGAGTTAGTTATTGCTCGAGATACAAAATTATTGATGGATAATTAAAACAAACTTCTTGACAAAAGGTTAATTTTTATATTATAATAAGTGATGTTGTTTTAGAGGTGATTATAAATGAATGCTAAAGTTAATATTGAAAGTATAAAAGAGGATCTTGGAACTCAACTTACAGCTCAATTAGATATATCTTTGGATGAAATGTCTATTCATGGTAGACAGATTTCCTTTGATAATCCTGCTAAGCTAGACTTAACAGTGATTAATTCAAATGATCAATATATAATCACCGGGAAAGTGGAGTTGTTAGTAGAGTTGCCTTGTAGCCGTTGTTTAGAGGATTTCTCTATGCCTTTAGAATTTGATTTTGATTTTCAAGTAGATAAGTCAGCAGTAGATAATGATCATATCGACCTGAGTCAAGAAATTTTAGATGGTATTAGATTACACTTACCTATGAAAGCAGCTTGTAGAGAAGACTGTAAAGGTTTGTGCCCAAGCTGTGGTATTAATCTGAATGAAGAAGAATGTGATTGTATAATGCACAAGGTCGATCCAAGATTGGCGAAGTTAAGTAAGCTGTTAGATAAAAAATCTAAATAAAACAAGTTATAGAAATAATATATAACTATGATGTAGTAAGATAAGGAGGTGTTTTTGATGGCGGTACCTAAGCGAAGAACGTCAAAAACTCGTAAGAGAAAAAGAAGAACTCATTGGAAGCTAAGTGCACCAAATTTAATTGAGTGTCCTCAATGTCATGAACCAAAGTTATCTCATCGTGTATGTCCAGAATGTGGATATTACAAAGGAAGAAAAGTAAAGTAATTATATAGATAAAGAGTAAAGTAGGTTTTATTTCTGCTTTACTCTTTTTTTATATATTTGCTAATATTAGTGATCTAAATTCAAAGTGAAACTTAATGGATATAAAGCGACACTTTTAGGTGCTAGGTGCTAGGTGATAGGTCATAGGAGTTAGTAAGATCTTTCTATGTCCTAGCTCCTAACGCCTAACTCCGAAACTGTCGCAATATCTTTCTATAGAGATATATTTAGATTATGTTTCAATCTTATAGTTGGATTAGACAGCATAAATAAGTATTAGTATTATTGATTAGATATACTATATATTAAAGTAACATAAATTAATTTGAGAGTAAAATAGAATATTATTGATTTTGTTGAAATTACTCATGATTTAATGTTTATTACTTAAATAAATGCTTGCAATAAGTGAAAAAGTTATATATAATAACTACTGAAGTGAAATTAGTAGCAGGTCTTAAAATGAGATTTTAATAGGTGGTAAAAAAGATGAAAAAGTTAACCAAAGCTGAACGTCAAAAAGAATTAGAAGATCGACTAGATGAGGACCCTTTTTTGATTGATCGAGAGTTAGCTGATTTATTTAATGTAAGTATTCAAACTATTCGATTGGATAGAATGGAACTAGGGATTCCTGAAGTCAGAGAAAGGATTAAGGCTGTTGCTAAGCAGGCTAATTCTAAGGTTAAGTCAGTGCAAAGAGAAGAGATTATTGGTGAATTGGTTGATATTCAACTTAATGAGACTGGAATATCTATTTTAGAAGCTAGTGATGACCTTGTTTTAGAAAAGACTAAGATTGTTAGAGGACATCATATTTTTGCCCAGGCTAACTCTTTGGCTGTGGCTATTATTGATGCTGATGTTGCTTTGACAGGTTCGGCTGAGGTTAGATACAATAGACCAGTATACATAAACGAAAGATTAGTAGCAAAAGCAAAAGTTAATAAAATAATAGAGAATAGATTTTATGTAAAGGTAGAAACTAAGATTAATGGGGAAACTGTCTTTAATGGAGAATTCATAATCTTTTCTGTTGGAGATAACCTGATGAATAAGGAGGGTTAAGTCCGTTGAAGATTATTGTTGATGCCATGGGGGGAGATAATGCTCCTTATGAGATTGTAAAAGGGGCTATTGAAGCCAGCAATGAGTTTGATGTAAATCTTGTGTTGGTAGGGATTGAAGAAAAAATTAAAAGTGAACTTTCTAAGTATGAATATTCTCAAGATATGATAGAGGTTATTCATGCATCTGAAGTGATTGGAATGAATGAATCCCCGGCAAGAGCATTAAGAAAAAAGAAAGACTCTTCTATTGTGGTAGGAAGTAAAATGGTGAAAGAAGGTATGGGAGATGCCTTTGTATCAGCTGGAAGTACAGGAGCGGTAATGGCAAGCAGTTTGCTGAAAATTGGTAGGATCAAAGGAATTAAAAGGCCTGCAATTGCTACAGTATTTCCAACTTTAAAAGAGGAAACTTTAGTTTTGGATGTAGGTGCTAATGTTGATAGTAAGCCAGAACATCTAATTCAACATGCTTTAATGGCTAAGATTTATGCTGAAAATCTTTTGGATAAGTCTAATCCGAAACTAGGGTTATTAAGTATAGGTGAAGAAGAGAAAAAAGGAAATGAGCTAACCCAAGAAGTACATAAGATATTGAAAAAGATGGAGAATATAAATTTCATAGGAAATATTGAAGGTCGTGATATATTTACTGGTGAATGTGATATTGTTTTAACTGATGGTTTTGTAGGGAATGTAGTTTTAAAAACTACTGAAGGATTAGCTTCTGCTCTATTTAAGATTATCAAAAGGGAGATTAAAGCTAGTTTATTAGGTAAAATTGGAGGTTTTTTATTAAAACCAGCTTTTAAAAGAGTAGCTAAAAAGATGGATTATACTGAATATGGAGGAGCTCCACTGCTAGGAGTAGATGGCGTAAGTATAATTAGTCATGGAAGTTCAAATGCTAAGGCTATAAGAAATGCTATAAAAAATGCTAAAAAGTCAGTAGATGCAGACTTAATAAATTTAATTAAAGCTAATATCGACGGAGGGACTGGTCAGTAACTATGAAACAAGAACTGAGAAGGGCTAAGATAGCAGGAGTTGGTTCCTTTGCTCCTGAAAATACTTTGACAAATTATGATTTAGAAGAGATGGTAGATACTAGTGATGAATGGATTACAACTAGAACAGGAATTAAAGAGAGAAGAGTTGCTAAAGAGGATGTAACTACTTCAGATTTAGCTTATGAGGCTAGTAAAAGAGCTTTAAAGCATGCAGGTTTAAAAGCAGAAGACTTAGATTTAATTTTGGTTGCAACAGCAACACCAGACCATATAGCTTTTCCTTCAACAGCTTGTATATTACAAGATAAATTGGGGGTAAAAGGGATTCCAGCTTTTGATTTGGCTGCTGCTTGTTCAGGCTTTGTATATGGTATTTCAGTAGCTACACAGTATATTGAAACTGGTGCTTATGATAATATTTTAGTGGTAGGAGCAGAAACATTATCTAAGATTATTAATTGGGAGGATAGAGGTACCTGTGTTTTATTTGGTGATGGCGCTGGTGCTGCTGTATTGTCTCCTACTCAGTCTGGAGGAATTTTATCTAATACTATTGGAGCGGATGGTTCACAAAATGACGTTCTAATAGTTAGAGGAGGAGGATCTAAACAACCATTCTCTCAACAGATTATTGATGAAGGATTACATTATGTTGAAATGGAAGGTAGTCCAGTATTTAAATTTGCAGTTAGAATCTTAGGTAAAGCAGCAAAAGAAGCATTAAAATTAGCTGGTCTAGAAAGAGATGATATTGATTACTTGATTCCTCACCAAGCTAATATTAGAATTGTTGATGCTGCTGCTAAGAGGTTGAAATTAAATAAAGATCAAATATATGTTAATTTAGATAAGTACGGAAATACTTCTGCTGCTTCTATACCATTAGCTTTGGATGAAGCTGTTAGATCAGGCAAGATAACAAGTGGTGATATTGTCGTTTTAGTCGGATTTGGAGCTGGATTAACTTGGGGGGCAAGTGTTATAGAGTGGAGTTAATGTTGAGTGGTTTTAAAGGGAGGAATTAAGATGCTAAAGACTGAATTATGTGAATTGCTTAATATAGATCATCCTATTATTCAAGGGGGAATGGCTTGGATTGCTACAGGAGAATTAGCTGCAGCAGTTTCACAAGCTGGAGGATTAGGAATTATTGGAGCAGGTAATGCTCCTGCAGATATTGTAAGAGAAGAGATACATAAGGTTAAGAAGACTACTGATAAACCTTTTGGGGTCAATGTGATGTTGTTATCACCTTATGTAGATGAAGTTATGGAAGTTGTTATTGAGGAAAAAGTTCCTGTAGTTACTACTGGAGCAGGTAATCCTGGAAAGTACATAGAAGGATTAAAAGAAGTTGGAACTAAAATAATTCCAGTTGTACCTTCTGTTGCGTTGGCTAAAAGGATGGCTAGGCTGGGTGTAGATGCTATAATTGCAGAAGGAACTGAAGCTGGAGGACATATTGGAGAGTTAACAACTATGCCTTTAATTCCTCAAATTTCAAATGCTGTTGATATTCCTGTTATTGCAGCTGGTGGAATAGCTGATGGTTATGGTTTAGCGGCTGTCTTATCTTTAGGTGCTGTTGGAGCTCAAGTAGGTACTAGATTCATCTGTGCTAAGGAGTGCACTGTTCATGATAATTATAAAGAAGCAATTATTAATGCCAAAGATAGAGATGCAATTGTAACCGCTCGTTCAACTGGTCATCCAGTTAGAAATTTAAAGAATAAGTTAACTCGTCAGATCTTAAAGATGGAACGGAAAGGTATGCCTAAAGAAGAGATTGAAGAGTTAGGAATTGGTAGCTTAAGAAAGGCAGTTGTTGATGGAGATGTTAAAGAAGGTACTGTTATGGCTGGTCAAGTAGCTGCAATGGTATCTAAGATAGAACCTGCTGAAGATATAATTCTGGATCTTATCAATGGTGCAGAAGAAGTATTTAGATCTAATTGTGAATTAATGGTTACAAATTAATTAATATTATAAGTAGACTAAGGAGGAAGTAAAATGGGTAAAGTAGCATTTATCTTTCCAGGTCAAGGATCCCAGAAAGTAGGAATGGGGTTTGATTTAGCAGAAGAATTTTCTGCTGTAAAAGAAATTTTTGAAGAGGCTGATAATTCAATTGATATAGATGTTTCTAAGTTATGTTTTGAAGGTCCAGAAGAAGATTTAAAGAAAACTGCTAACACACAACCAGCAATTCTAGCAACTAGTATAGCAATTTATAGATTATTGCTTGAAAAAGGAATTGAACCTGATGTAGTTGCTGGACATAGTTTGGGAGAGTATTCTGCACTAGTAGCTGGAGGAGTATTGGATTTTCCGGATGCTATTAAATTAGTTAGAAAGCGTGGGCAATTGATGACAGAAGCTGATCCTTCTGGTAAAGGTACTATGGCAGCTATTATTGGATTAACTGCTGATGAGGTAGAAAAAGTATGTGAAGAAGGTGGCCAATATGGTGTAGTAGAACCAGCTAACTTTAATTGTCCAGGTCAAGTTGTTATCTCTGGTGAAAAGGAGGCTGTAACTAAAGCAGCAGACTTAGCCAAAGATGCTGGAGCTAAAAAAGCTATAGTGTTAAATGTAAGTGGTCCTTTCCATTCGAGTTTAATGAAATCTGCTGGTGATAAATTGGCTAAAGAATTAGAAGAAGTTAATTTCAATGATGCTAAAATACCAGTTGTAACAAATATAAATGCTAAATTCACTACTCAAGCAGAAGAATTTAGCAATGCTTTAATTAAACAAATTAGTGGTTCTGTTCGTTGGGAAGAATCAATTAAAGCCATGATTGAAGATGGTGTAGATACTTTTATTGAAGTTGGTCCAGGTAGAGTATTAAAAGGTTTTATGAGAAGAATTGATCGTAGTGTAACTGCTTTAAACATTGAAGATTTGCGTTCGTTAAATAAGATATTAAAAAAATTATAATTTAGGTTTATAAAATATAATTACTTTGGAAAAATATCATTGAAGTTAATATGAGGGGTGAAATAATGAGATTAGAAGGTAAAGTTGCTCTTGTGACAGGTAGTTCTCGAGGTATTGGTAAAGCTATTGCACTTAAATTGGCTCAAGAGGGTGCTAAGATAGTTATTAATTATCCTTTTGAAGGGGAAGCTCAAAATGCTGAAAAAGTGGTAAAAGAAATTGAATCAATTGGAAGTAAAGCAATTGCTATTGAAGCTGATGTTACAGATATGAAGCAGGTTAAAGCTATGGTAAAAGAGACTAAAGCTGAATTTGATAGTATTGATATTTTGGTTAATAATGCAGGTATTACTCGTGATACACTATTAATGAGAATGAAAGAAAGTGATTGGGATTCTGTATTGACAGTTAATCTAAAAGGTGCATTTAATGCAACTAAAGCTGTAACTAGAACAATGATGAAGCAAAGAAGTGGTAGAATAATTAATATTTCATCAGTTGTTGGTCTAATGGGTAATCCTGGCCAAGCTAATTATTCAGCTTCTAAAGCAGGGTTAATAGGATTTACTAAATCTGTAGCTAAAGAATTAGCTACGAGAGGAATAACTGTTAATGCTATTGCTCCAGGATTTATTGAAACAGCTATGACTGATGAGTTGGCTGATAAGGTAGTAGAGGAGATGATTGCTGCCATTCCAATGAAAGCTTTTGGTCAACCAGAAGATATTGCAAATACAGCAATCTTCTTAGCTAGTGATGAAGCTAGATATATTACTGGTGAAGTTATTAGAGTTGATGGTGGGATGGTAATGTAAGTTCAATTTAGAATTGATAATGTACAATTTACAGTTAAGTAATTATAGTCAAAGTTAATAGATGATAAATAAACTTGAGGATAGATCTATTTAACTTTATGATTTTGAACTTGTTTTTAATTGTTAACTATCAATTGTACATTGTAAATTATTACTTGAAGGGAGGTGAAAGATATGGACGTTTTTGAAACAGTAAAAGAGATTGTTGTTGCAGAATTAGGTGTAGATGCTGATGAGGTGACTCTTGAGGCTTCATTTATTGATGATTTAGGAGCTGATTCTTTAGATATTGTAGAGGTTGTTATGGCATTTGAAGAGGAATTTGATATTGAAATTCCTGATGAAGATGCTGAAGATATTGAAACAGTACAAGATGCTGTAGATTATATTGAGAACGCTCTATAATCATTGTTTCACCCAATTTTATGTCCCCGTTTATATTATTATTAATATGGACGGGGCTTTAATCAAGTCAATTAATTTTGTAAATTGCTAAAGATTTAGCTAGTTATAAAATTAATAGGGCTAATATTTAAAGATGGGGGAATAAATTTGAAATTAAACAAGTTAAAAATAGGAAAATTAATTGCTAAAGTTCCAATTATACAAGGTGGTATGGCTGTTAGAGTATCTACTGCCCCTTTAGCTGCGGCCGTAGCAAATGAAGGCGCTATTGGATTAATAGCTGGTTCAGGTCTTAAAGTTGAAGAATTAAAGGCTGAAATTAGAAAAGCAAGAGAATTATCCAAAGGTATTATTGGAGTAAATATAATGGTTGCTGTACAAGAATTCAAAGAATTGGTTAATGCTGCTATAAGTGAAGGGATTGATCTGATTGTAGCTGGAGCTGGATTTTCTCGGGACTTATTTACATTAGGTAAAGAGAGTGGTACAGAAGTAGTTCCTATTGTATCTTCAGTAAAGTTAGCTAAAATTTCTGAAAAGATGGGAGCTTCTGCTATTATTGTTGAAGGTAAAGAAGCAGGCGGACATCTAGGAACTGATAAAGCAATGAAACCTTTAGTTGAGAAAATTGTTAAAGCTGTAAAAATACCTGTTATTGCAGCTGGTGGAATTATTAATGGTAAGGATATAGCAGAAATTATAAAATTGGGTGCTGATGGAGTACAGATGGGATCAAGATTTGTTGCTAGTGAAGAGTGTGAAGTAGATGATAGCTTTAAGCAACTTTACATAAATGCTAAACAAGAAGATAGTGTATTAATTAATAGTCCAGTTGGATTACCAGGTAGAGCTTTAAAAAATGATTTTTATAATAGATTAGAAAATGAAGAAGTTACAACAGGTAAAAGTTGTGATTATTTATGTTTAAAGAAATGCTCACATAGTTTTTGTATTATGAAATCTCTAATAAAAGCTCAAGAAGGAAATATGGAAGAAGGGCTTGTTTTTGCAGGTGAGAAAGCTCATTTGATTGAAAAAGTACTACCTGTCAAGGATATAATTACTAATTTAGTAAGTGAAGCTAGAAAGTATCTGGGAGGGGAAAGTGAAGATGAGTAATCGTGTTGTAGTAACTGGAATGGGAGTTGTATCTCCTGTAGGTATAGGTTTAGATGATTATTGGAAATCTTTATTAGAAGGAAAGTCAGGTATTGATACTATTACTCATTTTGATGCTAGTGAGTATAAGACTCAAATAGCTGGTGAAGTTAAAGATTTTAAAGCTAAAGATTTTGATATCGATCGTAAAGAGGCAAAAAGAATGGATCGCTATTCTCAATTTGCTGTGGTTGGAGCTAAGATGGCAGTTGAAGATGCAGGATTAGATATTAATGAAGAAAATGCTGATAGAATAGGAACTATAATTGGTTCTGGTATTGGTGGGATTGAGACTTTAGAGCAGCAACATAAAAGACTGTTAAAAAGAGGACCAAATAGAGTAACTCCTTTTTTAATTCCGATGATGATTGCTAATATGGCTGCAGGTCAGGTTTCTATTTATACAGGAGCTAAAGGACCAAATACATCAGTAGTAACAGCATGTGCTAGTGGAACTCATGCTATAGGTGATGCTTTTGAAATTATTAAGCGTGGAGATGCAGATGTGATGATTGCAGGAGGTTCTGAAGCGGCAATTACTCCAGTATCCTTTGCAGGATTCTGTTCAATGAAAGCAATGAGTACAAATAATGACAATCCTCAAGGAGCTAGTCGACCTTTTGATGCTGAACGTGATGGCTTTGTTATGGGGGAAGGTTCAGGAGTGTTAATTTTAGAATCATTAGAAAGTGCCAAAGCTAGAGGAGCTAAGATTTATGCAGAATTAGTAGGTTATGGATCATCTGCTGATGCTCATCATATTACTGCCCCAGCTCCAGGAGGTATAGGAGCAGCTCGAGCAATTAAAATGGCTATTGATAAAGCAGATCTAGCACCTGATGAAATGGACTATATTAATGCCCATGGAACTTCTACACCTGCTAATGATAAATTAGAGACTGCAGCTATAAAGAATGTATTTGGAGAACATGCTAAGAATATAGCAATTAGTTCTACAAAATCAATGACTGGACATTTATTAGGAGCTGCAGGAGGAGTTGAGGCAATTGCTTCGATATTAGCTATAAAAAATAATATAGTACCTCCAACAATGAATTATCAGAATGAAGATCCAGAATGTGATCTTGATTATGTACCAAATGAAGCTAGAGAGAGAGAAGTGAAGGTGGCATTATCTAACTCTTTAGGATTTGGTGGACATAATGCTACTGTGGTATTTAAAGAATATAATGCTTAATTAGGATGTGGGTAATGTGATAGCTGATATAAAAAGCTTAGAAGAATTGCAACAACAAATTCAAATTTTCTTTAATGATATCGATCTATTAGAGAGAGCTATTACTCATAAGTCTTTTGCTAATGAAAATAGACATTTGGGATTGAAAGATAATGAAAGATTAGAATTCTTAGGAGATTCAGTGCAGGATTTAGTGGTTAGTGAATATATGATTTTAGAATATCCTGATCATCCAGAGGGTGAATTAGCTAAGATAAGGTCTGTTGTTGTTAGTGCTCCTGTATTAGCTGAAAAAGCTAAAGAGATTAATTTGGGTAAATATTTGTTATTAGGTAAAGGTGAAGAGATGACAGGTGGTAGAAAAAGAGATTCTATTTTGGCTGATGCTTTTGAAGCACTTGTTGGAAGTATCTATTTAGATCAAGGTCTAGAAGTTATTAAGGACTTTATTTTGAAATTATTAATTCCTGATATTAAAAAGGTTGAAAAAGGCGAACATATTCAAGATTATAAGACATTATTACAAGAAATAATTCAGAAGAACTCTAATGCAAGGCCAGAATATGAAGTTATTAAAGAAGAAGGCCCTGATCATAATAAACAATTTACTATTCAGGTTAATTTTGAAGAAGAAGTTTTAGGAGTAGGTACAGGAAGTAGTAAGAAAGAAGCACAACAAAAAGCGGCTAGAAATGCTATTGATAAAGTATAGATAGTAGCTCGTATTACGAGCTACTTTTTATTTTATATGCTATATTTCAAGTTGGTGTATTTAATTGTTTTGTTATATAATTAACTAGAAAATTAATGTTTTAAGTATATAGTTTTTAGACTATACTCAAAGTTAAGTAACTATCTTATAATATTCTCTAATTTTTTGATTAATTTATTTAAGTTATTATTAGGATAGGTAAGGCGATAGTTTAATAATAAGTGATATATGACTAGCCATCAAATTACTTATTACTTACGACTAATGTCTATAGTTTAAGATTTATTCTTATTGGAGGTGTGAGAATGCATTTTATTTTTGATTATTGGAAACGGATTATAATAACAGCAGTAATCAGTTTATTAATTGCTTTTGCACTAATTATTGTTCCTGACAACTGGCTTTATGATATGAGTGGTGTTAGTTATGGAGAAGAGGAAAGAGTAGAAAGATTCTATTCTGGAACAGTAACAGAAGATTTGTCTATTATTATGGCTGGTTCTATTGAAGATAATAAAGCTTATATTCTAAAGGCTAATTCTAAAGGAAAAAAAGAATGGGATAGATCTTTTAGCAGTGCAGGAAAAATTAAATTCAACTCAGTTATAGGTTCTTCAGATGGTGGATTTGTATTAGTAGGGGAAAAATCTAATAGCAAAAATGATAAAGGTGATGCATACATATTAAAAGTAGATTTTCAAGGAAAGAAAGAATGGGCAAAGAAATTTGGTGAAAAATATAAAGACTCTTTTTATTCAGTTAAAGAAGTATCAACAGGTGGGTTTATCTTAGCGGGAGGTATTAGAGTTCCTGCAGACGATGATAATTTTAATCAGCAGGCTTATGTAGTAAGAGTAGATTCTAAAGGAAATGTTAAGTGGTCTAAAATCTTTGGGGGAGAATATTATGACCAATTTAATAATGTTAAGGAAACTCCAGATGGAGGGTTTATTTTAGTTGGGCATTATGAGGAGGCATATCTTGAAAAAAGTGGCTATCTAGTAAAGCTTGATTCAGAAGGTAAACAGGAGTGGACTAAGAAAATTAAAGAAAAAGATTATAATATTAAGTTTAATTCTGTATTAGTAAAGAATAATAATGAATTTATTATTGTTGGGGAAGCTAAGTCTAGTGATAATAAGCCTTATGCTGGCTATATACTAAACATCAATCAAGTTGGTACTAAGCAATGGAGCAGATATTATCATAGTGAAGAGGATTTATATACTTTTACTGATATAGTTTCAATTGATAATCAAAATGCTTTAATGATATCGGGATATGAATCAATTCCTGTTGGTATGGAAGCAAAAGAATATAGGCATACAGCTTTTGTACTAAAAGTCGAGAATGATGGAAAAGAGTTATGGTCAAAGACCTTCAGAGGTTCATATAGAGATGGAAGATTTAATTCTATCAATAAGACTAGAGATGGTGATTTTATATTAGTAGGTTGGATTCAAGATTATAGCGAAATAGATGGATACTTATTAAAGGTTGATTCTGAGGGTAAAGAGATAAAACTTAAAAGAGATCAGAAATAAGTATCTTTTCTTATTTTAAATAGATAAAAGTTAAATCAATAACAGTAAATTATTTAGGAGTGGATAAATTTGACATATGACTTAATTGTAGTAGGAGGTGGACCTGCTGGAATGATGGCAGCAGGTACTGCAGCAAATAGAGGTAAAAAGGTGTTATTAATAGAGAAGAATGCTCAAGTAGGTAAGAAAATATTAATCACTGGTAAAGGAAGATGCAATTTAACTAATGATTGTCAAGTAGAAGATATAATTGATAATTTCCCTAACACTGGAAAGTTTCTATATAGTTCTTTATATTCTTTTTCAAATTGGCAATTAAGAGATTTTTTTAAACAGTTAGGTGTTGAGACTAAGGTAGAGCGTGGTAATAGAGTCTTTCCTGTGAGTGATTCAGCTCGAGATATAGTTGAAGCATTAAAGAATTTTATGGAGAGTGCAGGAGTAGAAATTAAATTAAATACTGCAATACAAGAGATTATTACTGAGGATAAAAAAGTAGTAGGGGTTAGATCTAGAGATGGTGAAGTATATTCAGCCAATAATGTATTAGTAGCAGTAGGAGGAAAAGCTTATCCTACGACAGGTTCTTCTGGTGATGGTTATGGGATGGCTAAAAGTTTAGGACATAATCTTATTAAAGCAAAGCCATCATTGGTTCCATTGAAGGTTAAAGAAGAGTGGTTTAAGGAATTGCAAGGATTAAATTTAAAGAATATCACAGTTTCTTTAGTAATAGATGGTAAAAAGAAGAAGGAAGAATTTGGGGAGATGTTGTTTACTCATTTTGGAGTAAGTGGTCCTATTATTTTAACATTGAGTCGAGATGTATTAGATTATTTAGGTAAACATCAGATAAAACTTGCTATTAATTTAAAACCAGCCTTATCTTATGAGCAACTTGATAATAGGTTACAACGTGACTTTGAAAAATATTCTAGAAAGCAGTTTAAAAATAGTTTAATAGATTTATTGCCAAGTAAAATTATTCCGGTAATTGTTAATTTGTTATCTATTCCTGAAGATAAATTTGTTCATCAAATTACTACAGAAGAAAGAGAAGAGATAATTTCCTTATTGACTAATTTGGAAATGACTATCATAGGAACAATGGGCTTTAGACAGGCTATTGTTACTTCTGGTGGAATAGATACCGATGAAATAAATCCAAGTACCATGGAATCTAAGATTATTGATAGCCTTTATTTTGCTGGTGAAGTTATTGATGTTGATGCTTATACTGGTGGTTATAATTTACAAGGTGCTTTTTCTATGGGATATGTAGTAGGAAATAATATTTATTAAATATTATTTCTAGGATTGTAAATAATTTAAAATGATAGCTATTAGATATAAAAATCATATAATTTAGGTTATATCCCCTCTTTTTAAACATATTATTATACTAGAAAGATGAAGTTTAGGAGGGGGTAATATGTCTAGGCGATTCTCTATTATTTTAAGAAATTGTGTAGAGTTTATTGAAAGATTGATTTTGATAATAATTGTTGGTGGCTTTGTTATGTTAGTTGCTGCCCAATTAATTTTAAGCAATCCAAAGTTAAAGGATAGTTTAATTGCTAGAATTCCAAAAGTAAATAGTATATTGACTTTTGGACAAAGTAAAGATTTTCAAGAACCAGCTAAGGCAGTATTTTCAACTAAGCAAGACCGAGATTATTTAGTAATAGCACTACAAAATAAATCTGTAGAGAATAACGCAAAATTAATGATGAATGGTCAAATAATATCGGATTTTAGCCGTGGTTATGTCAAGGTTGATATAGATGAAGGAGATTACTTAGCAATAGATACTCGTGGGGTGGAAGAAGGGTTGTGGTTTGAGATAACTGGTATGTCTACATCTATCTCTAGTTTTAGAATGGGACAACAATTTTGGGTTAGAAATGGTCTTAAGTCATTGGGGAAGGTAGAGGGTATAAATAAATTTTAAGAGGAATAATTAATTTTGACAAGATTTTTATCTTGTCTTTTGTTTTTATATGATAGATTTATATAGTTTAGTTATACGAAATAGTGATAAAGTAATTAGTAACAAGTGACAAGTAACTAATAAAAAACTAAAAACTTGTCACTCGCTATTTATTATTAAGAATTATATAATTCACAGGCTTTTAATATTGCCATTTTATTTTTTTCCAAAATGGTAATAGTTCCATTTAAATTTTCAGTTCTAAGTACCACAAAGGCTTCTTCTCCTATAGAGAAAGCATACATATATTCAATACTAATTCCTGCTGTAGATAATATTTTTAGTGCTTTGGCTAAAGAACCAGCTTTATTGGGAGTACAGAGGCAGATGACATCAGTTAAATTAACAGAGAAATTATGTTCTTTTAAAATTTCTAATCCTTTTTGAGGATCAGAGACTACCATTCTAATTATTCCGAATTCAGAAGTTTCAGCAATACTTAAAGCTGAGAGGTTGATTTCGGCATTGCCTAGAATTTCAGTTAATTCTGTTAATCTTCCTGATCGATTCTCTAAAAATACCGATAGCTGTTTAATAATCACTGTTATACTCCTTTCAAATATAAGATTTTTTATTTATAATGATCTTTTATCAATAACTCGTTTGGCTTTACCTTCACTTCTTTTTATAGTTTTAGGTTCAACTAATTTTACTTTAGCATTAATATTTAAAGTGCTATATAAGTTATGTTCTATTTTCTTAGTTAAAATCTCTAATTTTCTAATCTCATCAGAGAAGAATTGATCTTGAACTTCTACTAAGACTTCAAGTACATCAAGATTATTTATTCTATCAATGATTAGTTGATAATGTGGTGTTGTTTCACTCATCTCTAGTAATACACTTTCAATCTGTGATGGGAAGACATTAACTCCTCTAATAATTAACATATCATCACTTCGTCCTGTACATTTATTCATTCTAACTAAAGTTCTACCACATTCACATTTTTCATAATTAATTTCAGTCAAATCTCTTGTTCTATAGCGAAGTAGGGGTAATCCTTCTTTTGTAACTGTAGTAAAGACTAACTCGCCTTTTTCTCCAGCAGGAAGTGTTTTGAGAGTTGCTGGATTGATGATTTCTGGAATGAAATGATCTTCATTAATATGTAGACCTGTTTGATATTCACATTCACAAGCAACTCCTGGTCCAATAACTTCACTTAGACCATAAATATCAACTGTTCTTAGATTTAATTTTTCTTCGATCTCTTCTCTCATCTTTTCTGTCCAAGGCTCAGCTCCAAGTATAGCTATTTTTAAATTTAGTTCTTTTGGACTTAAACCTATTTCTTCTATTGCCTCAGATAAGTAGAGGGAATAAGAAGGGGTACAGGCGATGACAGTACTCCCAAAGTCTTGCATTATTTGGATTTGTTTTTTAGTGTTTCCACCAGAGATTGGAATTACAGTAGCTCCAATCTTTTCGCTACCATAATGTAATCCAAGGCCTCCAGTAAAGAGTCCATAGCCATAAGCAACCTGAATAAAATCATTCTTCTTAACTCCTGCTGAATAGAGAGTTCTAGCAACAACTTCTGACCAAGTAGATAGATCTCTTCTAGTATATCCAACAACTGTGGGTTTACCAGTTGTTCCAGAAGAAGCATGGACTCTGACAATTTCACTCAGTGGTACAGTAAATAATCCATAGGGATAATTATCTCTCAAGTCCTGTTTAGTTGTGAAGGGAAGTTTATTTAGATCACTTATTCCATTAATATCATTAGGCATTAGGTTTAAGTTTTGCATCTTCTTTCTATAAAAAGGAACATTATGATAAACCCGTTCTACTGTCTCTATCAACTTTTTTCCCTGCCACTTTCTCATTTCTGCTCTAGACATACATTCAAATTTTTCATTCCATATCATTAGAGAAATTAGCTCCTTTCGTTGTAATCTAATTTTAAATCTAAGCTAGGTTATATCCTAATTCAAAGGCCCTTAAATTTACTGTTAAGAATTTTTGGGGAACAATTTCAGTGATAGCTTCAAGCCATTCTTTTTTAGAGATTTTAGTTTGTTGTGCCATAATTCCAATTAGAACTACATTAACAGTTTTAATGTTATTTACAGATATCGCCATATTTAAGGCATCAACTGAAATAAGATTGATATTTGATGATTCTAATTTGGTGATTAGATCTTTGGGGTAGTCTTTTTGACCAGTAATAACTGGCATTGGATCTATCTTCTGAGTATTAACTATTAATGTTCCACCTGCTTTTAAGTAGGAAGCATATCGTGCTCCTTCTAACATTTCAAAGGCTAGAACTATATCAGCAGTACCTTTTTCTACAATAGGAGAGTATACTTTATCATCAAATTTAACATATGAGACAACACTACCACCCCGTTGTGACATACCATGTATTTCTGATACTTTAACATCTTTTCCAGTATTTTGGGCTAATCTCCCGATAATCTTGGAGGCAAGCAATGCTCCTTGACCACCAACTGCTGCGATAACTATATTCATTCTAGATCTCTCCTTTCTTAATAGCATTGAAGTGGCACATTTTACTGCAAAGTCCACAGCCTACACAAAGGGCTGGATTAATTTTAATCTGTTCATTATCTAAGAAAATAGCAGGGCAGCCAATATCTAAGCAGGCTTTACAGGCTTTACATAAATCTTGGTCTATAGTTAAGGGAGTTTTAATTGTTTTTATCCTTTTGTGTAAAACACAAGGCCTTTTAGTTATAATTAAAGATACTTCTTCAGCAGCTGTTTCTTCTAGAACGATCTCTTCTAATTTATTAATATTATGGGCATCTACAGTTTGGATGCGGTTAATTCCTATTGATTTACCTAACTCTTCAAAGTTGATCTGTGGTGCAATATTTCCTTTAATATTATAGCCGGTAGAAGGATTATCTTGGTGACCAGTCATTGCTGTTATTGAATTATCTAATATTATAACTGTAGTATTACCTTGGTTGTAGACAAGATCGACTAAGCCAGTAATACCAGAATGCCAGAAGGTTGAATCTCCAATAACTGCTAGCGATTTTTTAGCAAAGTCCTTTCCTTGGGCTTTTTCAAATCCAAAAGCCATGCCTATACTAGCTCCCATACATATGGAAGTATCCATTGCATTTAATGGAGGAAAGGCTCCTAAAGTATAGCATCCTATATCTCCTGAAACATGAAGCTTTAGTTTCTTTAATACATAAAATACTCCACGATGATGACAGCCTGGGCATAAAACTGGTGGCCTTTTAGGTAGGGTGTTTTCTAGGTCTAAGTTGATCACTTCTTTATTAGTATTAAAAATAGCTTTTCTAATCTTTTCTGTACTTAATTCTCCAATGCTTGGAATAACTTCCTTACCTATTACCTCTAATCCCCAAGATTTAATCTTTTCTTCAAAAATAGGTTCCAATTCTTCTATTACATAGACTTGTTTACAGTTGTTAATAAATTCCTTGATTTTCTTTTTGGGTAAAGGGTGAGTTATCCCTAGTTTTAAGAAGGAAGCTTCTGGGGAGATTTCTTTGTTATATTGATAAGCGATACCATTGGTGATAATTCCAAGCTTTGAATCTTTATATTCAATTTGATTAAGTTCACTTTCCTCAGCGAATTCTTTAAGCTTACTAAGTCGGTCTTCAGCTACAAATCTCCTTTTTCTAGCTACAGCTGGAGCTACTATATATTTATTAGGATTTTGATCATAATCTTTTACTTTGATGTCCATTCTCTCTTCTAACTCTACAATACTTTGAGAATGGGCAATTCGAGTAGTTATTCTAACAATAACAGGTGTATCAAACTTTTCACTAATTTCAAAGGCTTCTTTAACAAAGTTTTTACATTCTTGACTATCTGATGGTTCCAAAACAGGAACTTTAGCAAAAATTCCATAATATCTTGTGTCCTGTTCATTTTGTGAACTGTGCTGTCCAGGATCATCTGCTACAGCTATAACAAGTCCAGCATTAACCCCAGGATAAGATACAGACATAAGTGCGTCAGCAGCTACATTTAAACCGACATGTTTCATTGAAACTAATGTTCTTGCTCCTGCAATAGAAGATCCTATTCCTATTTCCAAAGATACTTTTTCATTGACAGACCATTCTGTATTGATTTCATCGTATTTGGCTACATGCTCAGTGATTTCAGTACTTGGAGTTCCAGGATAAGCTGTGGCAACTGTTGCCCCTGCTTCATAGGCACCTCTTGCAATTGCTTCATTTCCAAGCATAAGTTTTTTCATAATCTACTCTACTCCTCTCTACAATTTAATATTTAATATAACTGATAGTAGTTCAATATCTAGTTTGAAGTTAGTTATATTAAAACAAAGAATGTATATCTAATTATATTATTGCTATTATAACATATTTTTAATCTTTTTCCAAAGTTATATATATGATTGTTATTTATGAAACCAAAGGAAATAATATCTAAATAAACGAATATCACAAATTGAAATCCATATAATATAATAAATTGGGCTGTATTGGATAGAATTAGATATGGGGAAGGTGAAAAATGTGAATATAGAAGATAAAAAAGATGCAATTAAGATGCTGATGACTACTGCTAATGAAGACTTAAATATTTCTTTTTTGGAATTCATTGATTTGGCTAAAGAATTAGCTGAAGAGTATATAGCAAAAGAGAAGGTAGAGATTTATCAAGAGGTTAGTCCTGGTTTGTATAGAAAAACTTTAAGACTATAGATTTGTTACTTGATTATATAATCTTTATATATTAATATTTACATAGAGGAAGTAGAATTGTAATTAGGTCTAGTTTTAGGAAATATTTAGATTTTTTACAGTAGGATTAAGTTTAATTTTTCGATAGTGCTGGAGGAGAGTATGAAGAATAAATTTAAATTTACGGAAAAAGATAATCAAAAAATTTTTGTTTATAATTGGTTAGCAAAAGAAGTAGATATAAGAGGTATAGTTCAAATAGCACATGGTATGGCTGAACATGCAGCAAGATATGAAGAATTTGCTTCTACTCTAGTTAATAATGGGTATATAGTTTATGCCAATGATCATCGAGGTCATGGGAAAACAGTAAGTAAGAGAGAGAATTTAGGTTATTTTGCAGAAGAAGAGGGCTGGAAATTAGTAGTTGAAGATTTTCACCAGCTAACTAATATAATAAAAAAGAAGTATCCGAACTATCCAATTTTTATCTTGGGACATAGTATAGGATCATTAATTGTTAGAAATTACATAAGTAAATATGGTAGAGAGGTTAATGGAGTTATATTATCGGGGACCTTAAGTAAGCAAGGCTTATTAGGAGAATTAGGAATTTTAATTGCTCTGTTAGAGAAGTGGCTTAGAGGAGCTAAGAATAAAAAGTCAATATTAAATAAATTAGTTTTTATGGGATATAACAAGGCCTTTAATAATCCCAGAACTCCTTATGATTGGTTAAGCAGAGATAATAATCAAGTAGACCAATATATTAATGACCCTCTTTGTGGACAAGATTGTACATCTGCTTTCTTTCACGACTTGTTAAGTCTTAGTAAGGAGGTTAATCAGTTCAAAAATGTTCAAAAAATCCCCAAAGATCTACCTATTTATTTGATATCAGGTAGTAAAGACCCAGTAGGAGATAATAAAAAAGGGATACTAGAGATATATAATTCTTATCTAAAAGCTGGAATAGAGGATATAGAATATAAGTTTTATCCTGGTGGGAGGCATGAAATTTTAAATGAAATTAATAAAGAAGAGGTATTTGAGGATATTATTAATTGGTTAGATAATCATAACAGAGGTGTAAAAGATGAATGAAGAAGAGAAAAGAAAATGGGAGCAAATAAAAGCTAGAGGTAAACTACATTATATTTTAATTCATGGTATTTTGGGATGGGGACTTATTACAGCACTAGCATATCTCTTCTTTACTTTCATAATGAAATATGGATTTGATTTATCACTTTTAATTTCAAATGACTTTTTGCAGGAGCTAGCAATTTCATTAATTGTATTTCCCATAGTAGGAGTTTTACAGAGTTTATTTGCTTGGAATAAGAAAGAAAGAATATATTTAGAAGAGAGAAAAAAAGAATAGTTATAATGTTGGGGTATAAAAAGGGGAGTTAAAACTCCTCTTTTTATATCCTACAACTACTTTTTCCTCTTTTTGCTAAGTATTTTTGGTGATATTCTTCGGCAGGATAGAAGTTAGTAGCACTTATTATTTCTGTAACTATAGGGTCTTTATATTTGTTGCTATTTTCTAAAACTTCTTTTGATTTAATAGCGCTTTCTTTTTGTATTTGATTATGATAAAAGATAGCTGACCTATATTGTGTTCCTAGATCTGCCCCTTGACGATTTAAAGTAGTAGGATTATGATTCTGCCAAAAAATATCTAATAATTTGTCATAAGATACTTTACTTGGATTAAAATTTATTTCTATTGCTTCAGCATGTCCTGTTGTATCTGTACATACCTCTTTATAAGTGGGATTTTCTGTTTCTCCACCAATATAGCCTACAGTAGTAGAGATAACACCATCTATTTTATCGAATAAAGCTTGTACTCCCCAGAAACAACCAGCTGCAAAAGTTGCTTTTTCCATTTGATCAACCCCTTTTTGATATTAATAATTCTTTTCAACTATTATATAATCTTCTTTTCTTGAAAGCAATACTATTCTTAAATAAAGAGACAATTATTAGTTTATAGATATTATTATTAATATCTTATATAATATTTATGTGAATAGTAAAGTTGAATAGTGACAAGTAACAAGTTAACCTGTTACTTAGTACTGTTTGCTAAAGATTTATATTCACTAACGATTATTATATATTAAAGGTTAATTAACACAAAATATTACAATAATAAACCTTAGAAGATAATTAAAAAGTAGCTTAAGAATTAAACATTAGTTGGATTAGCCAAAAATCAATTCTTTAATCTATCAAAAAGGAGTGAACAATATGCCGTGGTGTCCAAATTGTGGTTTAGAATATAGAGAGGGATTTGAAGTATGTAGTGATTGTGACCTTAAGTTAGTTGATAAATTAACTAAAAAGAAATTAGAGGAGAATAAAGAAGAGCAAGAAGGACCTTTTACTTTTTTAGGTACCTTCAATGAAACAGATGCTTATTTTATAGAATCACTTTTAAAATCCTATGGAATAGCAGTATTAAAGAAGTATAAAGAAATGGGAGGTTATTTAGTTGTTTATATGGGAAGTACTGCATTTGGAATTGAGTTACATGTGCCGGAAAGTCAATTAGAAAAAGCTCAAGAACTTATAAATAGTATTCCTGTTAATGAGGATGAGTAGTCTATTTAACATAGTTATACTGATGTAAGCTTAAAACTAAATTAAAAGATATAATTAATCAAAACTATTAATTAGAAAGGATAGGCAATTTGTTATGATAATAAAGAAAGTTAAATATGTACTATCTATACTTATTTCTTTAATTTTAATTTTAATATTAACTTTACTAGGCTGTAGTAAGAAAATTGATAATTCTAAGATTAAAAATAAAGTGGATAAAACAAATGAAAAAATAACAAGTAATTATCTCCAAAGCTTTTTTCCAAGTAAAGAAGGTATGGTATTTAATTTTAAGGGGACAGGGCTTGAGTTTGCTAGTTTTATTAGACAAATTGTGCATAAAGAGGATAATTTTGTGCAAATTCATGACAATAATGGAGGTACAATAGTAGCAAGTGTTTATAAAATCAAAGAAAATAAGATTATTAAGGTACTTGAAAGGCCTGAGTTCTATAGTCATAGCAGTTTGATTTCAGAGGCTAGAAATATAGATAATAAAGAAGTAATTTTGAAAGGATCTTTGCAGGAAGGAGAAGTTTGGGAATCTGCTGGTCAAAAGAGAGAGATAGTAGAAATTATAGATAATTTAAAGGTCCCAGCAGGAAATTTCTATGATGTAATTAAGATTAAGATTACTCCTTTAGAAAAGAGTCGAAGCTATGAGTTCTATGAATACTATGCAAAAAATATAGGGTTGATTATGAAAGAGAATAGAGGAGAAGGATATAAGGTTATATCTAAGTTGTCAAGTTATGGTTTAGATTTAAATTAAGGTTTACTAGCAGGATAAGATGTATAATATACCTTTAAAATTAAATTTAAATATGTTGTTATAGATGTAACACCTTAGAGATTAGGCTTTAGGTGATTTAGAGCCTATTAGATAGAACCTAATTCCTAGCTTCTAAAAGTATCTTAGCGCAATTTAATAAATTATTAGATAGAATTTAGTATAAGGTATAAATATTATCTATGGAGGATAATAACTAAATGAAGAAGAACTTGAATTATATGAGTTTAATGGGGCTGATTAAAAGTTATAAATGGAAGGGAGATAGTAAGACTTATGCAGGAAGAAAAGAGAAAGTGGTGGGCAGAAGCTTATGATCAAATGCAGAAAGTGGGCTATGATTATCATTATATAGATTTTGAATCTGCTATAGGTGAAGTCGATTTTATGGAAGAAGTATTGGATCTAAGCTCTGAAGATAAGATATTGGATCTAGGATGTGGTAATGGCAGACATTCTATTTTATTAGCTGAATCTGGTTATGAAGTAGTTGGAATCGATTATTCAACTAAGATGCTAGAATTGGCTAAAGAAGAAGCTAAGCAGAGAGCAATTAAAGTTGATTTTCACCATCAAGATATGTTGAAACTAGATCAAAAAGAAGAATATAATGCTATAATCATTATGGATGGATCTTTTGGTATATTTAGTGATCAGGAGAATGAAGAGGTTATAGGTAGAGTTTCTAAGGCTTTGAAAAGAGGGGGAAGGTTATTATTACAAGCTCATAGTCCATATTATATTGCTATGAATCAAGGGATAAGTCATGAAATTGATGGGGACAAACGATTTATTCGAGAAACGAGTTTTGATGTCTATAAGGGTGCTGTGGTTGATAAGATAATCTGTATTAATGAGGTTACGGGAGAAGAACAGAGAATTCCTACAAGATATTATCGTGCTTATACTGTTCCAGAATTAAAAAGTATATTTGAGAAATATGGACTAAAGGAAATAGATATTTTTGGCCATAATCAAGAATTCTGTCCAACAACAAGTAAAAGTTTTAATCTAGAAGAAGATATGGTGATGTATATTACTGCTAAGAAGAAATAATTAAATTTTAAAGGTGGGTGATTCAGATGGATGAACTAAAGGGTATTATTTTTGATATGGATGGTGTAATTGTTGATAGTGAACCTATACATTATAAAGTAAATCAAATTATTTTAAAAGATATGAATATAGAGATTTCTGAAGAAGAGTATAATTCCTTTATTGGGGTTTCTAATCCAGATATGTGGTCTATAATTAAAGACAGATATGGTCTTAAAGAAAGTTTAGAGGATTTAGTAAATAAACAGAATAAGATCACATTAGAGTATTTAAGAGATAGTAATATAAATCCTATTAATGGGATAGTAAAATTATTAGAAGAATTAAAGAATAATGGTTTAAAAGTTGCTTTAGCCTCGTCATCATCAGAAAAGTTAATAGAGCTTATATTAAATAAGTTTCATATTCAGCAATATTTTATAGAAACTATTAGTGGTGAAAATTTTGCGAAAAGTAAGCCTAATCCACAAATTTTCTTTCATGCTGCTAAGAAATTAAAACTTAAAGCAGAAGAATGTGTAGTAATTGAAGATTCTAAACATGGTATAGAGGCAGCTAAAAGAGCTGATATGAAAGCTATTGGCTATAAGAATATCAATTCAGGAAATCAAGATTTATCTAAAGCTGACCTTATTGTAGAGTCAATTAGAGAAATAAACGTGGAATTAATAAAAAATTTATTCTAGTAATTGTAATCTTAGATTTCAATTTAAATATATTTTGGTCTTCTTTGAATTGAAGAGATATAATTAAATAAATTATTAAATATGAGATCATAAGGAGAAAGTAATGGATAATATAGAGAATTTCACAAAAGGTGAAGAGATAACAAATGCAATTTTGCATGGTATCGGATTGGGATTAGCTATTGCGGCTTTAGTTATTTTAGTTGTTTTTGCCAGCATTTCTGGTGATATATGGGATATTGTTAGTTTTAGTATTTATGGTGTGACTCTGGTAATTCTTTACCTATCATCAACACTATATCATAGTTTTCCACAAGGTAAAGCAAAAGATATCTTTGAAATATTTGATCATTCTGCTATTTATCTTTTAATTGCGGGGACATATACTCCATTAACTTTGATTTCTTTAAGAGGTGCATTGGGATGGAGTATTTTTGGAATTGTATGGGGAATTGCTGTAATTGGAATTATATTTAAAGTTTTCTGGGTTAAAAGATTTGTGATTTTTTCAACAATTTTATATATTCTAATGGGATGGATAATAATCTTTGCAATTAAACCTTTATTGTCTAATATGCCTAAGTCTAGTCTGATATTTCTAGTAGTTGGTGGAGGATTTTATACAGTGGGGACTATATTTTATGTTTGGCGTAAATTGAAGTATCATCATGCTATTTGGCATCTATTTGTTTTAGCAGGTAGCATATGCCATTTCTTTACTGTATTATTTTTACTATAATTGATAGCTTAATATCTAAAGTTAATATTGATCTTTAATCTTAGAATGAAATTTAAATGTGACCTTATAGAATGATAAAGCGACAGTTTCGGAGTTAGGCGTTAGGAGCTAGGACATAGAAAGATCTTACTAACTCCTATTACCTATCACCTAGCACCTAAAAGTGTCTCTTTATACCTATTAAGTTGTACTTTAGATTTGGATATATAATATAACACTATAATTAAATAATATCAATTAGGGGGATATAAAATGAAATATGATTTGGTTATCTTTGATATAGATAGAACTTTATTGGATTTTGATAAAGCTGAAGAATATGCTATAGAAGAAACAATAGGGTTCTTTAATATCAATTATAAAAAAAGTTATCATTTAGAAAATTATAAGGCGATTAATAAGAAGCTGTGGGAAGATTTTGAACAAGGACTTATTTCAGCCGAAAAATTAAAGAGTGAGAGGTTTAGGAGATTATCGGAGAAGTTAAATCTGGGTCTTGATGCTAAGCAGCTTAGTGATAAATATTTAGAGTTTTTAGCTGAAGGAGCTTTTTTTGTAGCTGGAGCATTGGAGATATTAAAAGATTTATATCCAGAACATAAATTGCTAGTTATCACTAATGGTTTATCAAAGGTGCAGCACGGAAGGATTAATAAATTAGCAATTAATGATTATTTTGAAGAGGTTATTATTTCTGAAGAGGTTGGTATTGCTAAACCAAATCCTGAACTATTTGAGTATGCTTTTACAAAGGTAGGGCATAAGGATAAAGATACAGCTATTATTATAGGAGATAGTCTTAGTTCAGATATTCAAGGTGGAGTTAATTTTGGTATTGATACTTGTTGGTTTAATCCTGATGGAAAAAGCAATAACACAGAATTAAATCCTACTTATGAAATTTCTCAATTGCATCAATTAAAAGATATATTACAGGTTAAGAAGGTTTCATAACTCAAAACTAATCTTATCATTTAGAAATTATAAAAAATAGCCCTGGAGTTCAATTCTGCTCTTATGATTTTTTATAGCAAGAAAATTAAGATTTTTAAATAAGGATGGAGCAATAAGTATATTTTTAATCTTATTAGGCAAAGAATAAAGAAGAGATTATATAGGAGGAGAATAACAAATGCCTAAATATATTTCTAAGATAGAAACTCCTAAAGTTAGTATTGCTCCAATGATTGATAGAACTGTAAGAGGTTTTAGATATTTTATTCGTTTAATTACTAAAAGGTCATTATTATATACAGAGATGATTACAACTCATGCTATCCTTCATGGTGATAGAAATAAAATATTAGACTTTGATTTGAGTGAAAGGCCAATTGCTTTACAGATAGCAGGATCTGATCCTAAAGAGATTTATGAAGCAGTAAAAGTAGCTGAAAAGTGGGATTATGATGAGATTAATTTAAATGTAGGATGCCCTTCAAATAGAGTATCAGGACATATGATGGGGGCTGTATTAATGGCATATCCAGAATTGGTAGCTAAGATGGTTAAAGCAATGAGAAGAGCTACTGATAAAGCAGTTACAGTCAAACATAGAATTGGAATTGATGGTACAGGTATTTTACCTAAGGATTTTAAGAAAGTACATTTTGATCAATATAAGGATATGCAAGAATTTATAAAAATAGTAGAAGGTTCAAAAGTTGATCGCTTTACAGTCCATGCCAGAATAGCTATTTTAGCTGGACTTAGTGCTAAAGAGAATAGGAAAATACCACCTTTGCGCTATAATGAGGTCTATAGGTTAAAGAAAGAGTTTCCTCATCTAAAGATTGAGATTAATGGTGGGATTAATACAATTAGAGAAATAGAAGATCACCTGAAATATGTGGATGGGGTAATGTTAGGTCGAGTAGCCTATGATAATCCTTTTATTTTAGCAAAGGTTGACCAATTTTTTGAAAAGGGTAAGATTAATAATATAAGTAGAAGAGAGATAATAGAAGAGATGATTTCTTATGTAGAACAAGTAGAGGCAGAAGATAGGAGTGAATATGAAACATTAAGACATACTTTAGGGCTATTTTATGGAAAAGCAGGAAGTAAGCAATGGAGGCAATTGATCACACCACCGTGGCCCACAGGTTATAGTGGTAAAGATATTTTGGAATATGCATTGGAAGTATTACCAGAGGAATCTTTAGATGAAAGATCTATTTAATATTACTTTTATTTGAGGAAGGAGAATGTAGATGAATAAAATTATAGAGATAATGAAACAACATAGAAGTATCAGAAGTTATTTAGATAAAGATATATCAGATGAGGTTATTGATAATTTGATTGAAGTTGCTCAATCAGCTCCGACATCTATTAATGGGCAACACCCAACTGTAATTGTAGTAAAAGATAAAGAAAAGAAGGAACAATTAGCAGAGTTAGCAGGTGGGCAGCCTTGGATTTCACAAGCCCCAGTATTCTTATTATTTGTTGGTGATTTTTATAAAGCTAAACTTGCAGCTGATAAGGTTGATAAAGAGCTAGTTATCACCGATAGTGTAGAGGCTTCTCTAGTAGCTGCTGTTGATATAGGTTTAGCAATGCAAAATGTAATTACAGCTGCAGAATCTTTAGGTTTAGGTATTGTTCCTATTGGTGGTATTAGACGCAGTCCAGAAGAGATAATCGAACTATTTAACTTGCCAGAATATACTTATCCAATGGTAGGACTAGTAATAGGTCATCCAGCAGACCGATCTAAGCAGAAGCCACGCATGCCTAAAGATGCTTTTAGACATGATGAAGAGTATAATAAAGATAAACTTCCTGCTTTAATAGATCAGTATGATGAAAGAATGTCAACTTATTTAGAGGGGATTGGAAGAGAAGAAGAGAAGAATTGGACATCTTATTTAATGAATTTTTATCAACAAGTATATTTCCCTAAAGTTTATCCAACGATGAAAAAACAAGGATTTAAGAATGAAAGATAGAATACAGAGCAAAATTAAATAATTTTTTAGGAAGACATATTCTAAAGAGAGTATGTCTTTTTTTTGTATAAAAATGATTTTTTGATGCTTCTTGTAGGGAAATAATAAAATATATAGAAAACTAATATGATAGATAATTTTTAAAAATGGAGGAATAAATAATGTTAAAAAAATTCAAAGCACAAATAATATTAGTTTTCTTATTACTCATTTCAGCAAGTAATATTAGTTATGCAGACGGTAATATCTTAGTCTTTCATAGGTTTGATGATCAAAGATATCCATCAACAAGTATTAGTAATAAGAGGCTTAGAGAAATTTTTAATTATTTAAAAGAAAATAATTATGAAGTTGTTGGACTAGAGAAGTTAGTTGATTATATAGAAAAGAAAGATCCTATTCCAGAGAAGACTGTTGCTATAACTATAGATGATGGTTATGAGAGTTTCTATGAAAACGCTTTAGAAATGTTTAAAAATTATAATTATCCTTTTACTATTTTTATCAATACTAAGGCAATTAACTTGGGATATGGTGACTTTTTAACTTGGGAGCAACTTAGGGAAATATCAAAGTATGGAACTATTGCAACACATAGTTATGAACATAAACACTTAACAATGATAAGTATAGAAGATTTAAAGAAAGATATTAAACGAAGTATTTCTGATATAGAAGATAATCTTGGAATAAGACCGATATTTTTTTCTTATCCTTATGGAGAGTATAATACTAAGATAAAAAATACAATAAAGAATATAGGGTTTAAAGCTATTTTTAATCAAAATTTAGGAGCGATTTCAGCAAATAGTGATCTTTATGATATAGATAGAATTGCCATTACTAATGATTCTAATTTAAGTAGAAAGTTAGCTTATAAGTATTTAGATGCTAAATGGTTGAATGTTGATACTATGGTTAAGAATAATAAATTAGGAAAAATTAAAATAAAGCTAGACAGTAATATTCATAAAGCAGAGTTTTATATTTCAGGCTATGGGTGGCAAAAAGTTGATATAACTGATGGATTACTCAGTTTAGATTTTAATAAAAAGTTAAAATATTTTAGAAATAGGTTGTTTTTAAAGACTTATGATAATAAAATTACTTCTAAAATAATCATAGTTGAAGATAATTTTAGATAAAATATTAAATCATTCAAAGCATCAGTCAATCATCTTAAAAATAATAAGAGGTGAATTTATGGAGATCAGAAAAATTCCTGCCAATAAGACTTGGAGTTTGAGACATGAAGTAATGTGGCCCCATAAAGATATAGAGTATGTAAAGTTAGAGAATGATAATGATGGTATTCATTATGGATTATTTATCAAAAATAAATTAATATCTGTAATTTCTTTATTTATAAAAGACAATCAAGCACAATTTAGAAAATTTGCAACTAGAACTGCTAAACAAGGTAGAGGTTATGGAAGTAAATTATTAAACTATATAATAGAAGAAAGTAAGAGTTTAGGATTAGAAAAAATTTGGTGTAATGCAAGAGAAGATAAAGTAGATTTTTATAAAAAATTTGGCTTAATAGAAAGTACTAATAGTTTTAACAGAGGTAAAATAAAGTATATAATTATGGAGAAAACGTTAGTAATTGAGTAGATAACTATAAATTTAAGTTTTTATATAGTATTGTTTTGCAAAATAAAATTCTATTTTTACAGAATAAAAGATAGGGATATCCCTATCTTTTATTTAAAGAGACTATCAGCTAATTCATTTATATCTTCTTTTAATTGGGCAGTGGTTTCTTTATCAATTATGATTTTAATTACATCTCCTTCTTTGGCAGTTGAAGGAAGAGAGTTTTTTGGGATTGAGAAGCTTTGCTCTTGTACTTCAATTATAGCCATATCCCCTTCAAAACGATCAATGATTAACATATTTTACCTCCTAATAGTATTCACTTACTAATTGATTTTTAGAATTATAGAGTTGAGCAAAGTCGCCTTGATTATTCCAAATATACTTTTTAGTCCAAACAATTTGCTCTTTAGCCTTTTTTGCCCTTCTACCACTAACTATTGTTAAATTTTTACCAGGTCTAATTACTGTTCCTTTTGGAAAGATGAATTCTTGTTTACCTCTTAAACTAATTAATTTCCAATTAGATATATCTAATCTTTTATTACTACTATTTTTAATGACAAGTAACTCTTTTTTTAGATCCAGTCTAGTGATTTTCAGTGGTGAATCTATTAATTTAGACTCTTTAGTACTAAGCTCTTTTTTATTAAAGGAGATACTTTTACCATTGCTAATAGCAACAATTGTTCCTTGTTTATCTGTTCTAAATACTTTAATATCCTCTTGTTGAAGCTTTCTCAGAGTAGATTTATTTGGATGACCATATTTGTTATTCTTTCCAACAGATATTACAGCATATTTAGGATTAACTCTTTTTAGAAAGGAACTAGTAGTAGATGAATTGCTCCCATGATGTGCTACTTTTAGTAGATCTGCTTCTAAGTTGTAGTTAGTGTCTAATAGTTCTTTTTCTACTTCAGATTCTGCATCTCCTGTAAATAATATAGATATTTTATCGAAAGTAATTTTAGCAATAACAGAATAATTATTTAGTTCATCATAGTAATTTTTTATGGGGGCAATTATTTTAATATGAAGCTTATTATCATCTAGTAAGCTGATTCCTGTTTTAGCAGCATTAATTTTTAGACCTTTATTTGAAATACTAAGTAATAAATCTTTAAAACTTTGAGAAGTGTGTGATACTTCTGGCATATATATTTTATTTATTTTGAAGTTATTTATTATATTATCCAAGCCTCCAATATGGTCTTCATGGGGGTGAGTAGCAATTAAATAATCAATCTTTTTAATATGTAAATTATTAAGATATCTAATTATTAGAGAAGCATCACTGTTATTTCCACCATCTATAAGTATATTTTGATTATTAGGTAGCTGAATTAAAGTACTATCTGCTTGTCCTACATCAATAAAATGGGCTTTTAATAATTTTTTCTTAATAGTACTTTGATTAAGTAAGTTAGTGTATCTAATATCTTCTTCTGCATAGATATAGTTTAATTGACTGATGAGAAGTAATATTATGAATGAAATTATAAGTTTTTTATTTGTCATATTGTCACCTCTTGTATAATTTAATTTTTATTTAATCTTGAAATTGTTGCTATAAACTTATATAGTAATATCAGGCAAAATTATAATCGTCATTTTACTAGAATTAAGATTATACTCTATATTAATATATAATCTTAATTTTAGTAATTATAAATTATTATAGCAAAATAATTGTATATAATAAATATTTTCGGTAAATTTAATAAATATTTAATAAAAAGATAATAGATTTTTGGGAATAGGCTTTTGTTTTTGAATATACATCTATTTTTCGCAGGAAATTATTCTTTTTTGTCCAATATAAATAAATAACCTTAAAATATTATATGCTTTAAATTTAATCTTAGATAGAATTCTATTGATTAAAATTAGAAAAAATATTTTTTGGTAATTTTGTTAATATAATCAACATATATTAGTTATAGATATAGCCAATTTAATTTAGCTATGAAGTAAGTTTCATAATTAAATATCTTCAAATCAATAGATTATTTTGATATGAGTGCATTATGGAATTTGCTATTATAAAAGATAAACTATTATAATTAGAATTTTTATAGTAATGGAGGGGTTAAAGTGGAATTTAAAAGAAGCAGTGGTATACTATTACATCCTACTTCTTTACCAGGGAAATATGGAATAGGTTCTTTAGGAAAAGAGGTATATGAGTTTATTGATTTTTTAAATGATTCTAAGCAAAGGTTATGGCAGATTTGCCCTTTAGGTCCAACTGGATTTGGAGATTCTCCATACCAATGTTTTTCAGCTTTTGCAGGAAATCCATTGTTAATAGATTTAGAAACTTTAAAAGATGAAGGTTTATTAGTAGAAGAAGAGTTGAATTTAGAAGAAGGTTTTGACCATGATTATGTTGATTATGGTAGAGTAATTAATTTTAAATTTGATCTTTATAGAAGCGCTTTTCAAAGGTTTAACTCTATTGCCTCTGAAGCAGAAAAGAGTAAATTTGAAGCTTATTGTCAAAATAATATAGAATGGCTAGAAGATTACACATTATTTATGGCTTTGAAAGATAATTTTAATGGTAGGCCATGGACTGAATGGGATGAAGAGATTAAATTTAGAGAAGATTCTGCTATGGATAAGTATAAGGAAGAATTAGAAGATACTATAGAATTTCATAAATTTATGCAATATTTATTCTTTAAGCAATGGACAGCAGTTAAGGATTATGCTAATGAAAAGGATATTAAAATAGTTGGTGATATTCCTATTTTTGTAGCTTTTGATAGTGCTGATGCTTGGGCTAATCCAGAGCTATTCTATTTTGATGAAAACTTAAATCCAACTAAAGTTGCAGGAGTACCACCTGATTTCTTTAGTGAAACTGGACAATTATGGGGGAATCCACTTTATAATTGGGATAAATTAAAAGAACGAAATTATGATTGGTGGATTAAGAGATTTGAAGTAATTCTTGATCAGGCTGATATTCTTCGTTTAGATCATTTTAGAGGTTTTGCAGCATATTGGGCAGTTCCTGCAGAAGAAGATACTGCAATCAATGGTCAATGGGAGTCTGGTCCAGGTGCAGATCTATTTAATGTACTTAGAGATAAATTAGGCAAATTACCTATTATCGCTGAAGACTTAGGTATAATTACTGAAGATGTAGAAGAACTAAGAGATCAATTTGAATTTCCAGGAATGAAGATCTTACAATTTGCATTTGAAACTGATGAAAGCAATGAATATTTACCACGTAATTATCCTGAAAATTCTGTAGTTTATACTGGAACTCATGATAATGATACTACTTTAGGATGGTTTTTGAATTCTGATACTAAAGTAAAAGAGAATGTTGAGAAATTTTTAAATATAGAAGCAAGTAATATTTGTTGGGGACTAATAGAAGCAGCTTGGTCATCGGTATCTGTTTTTGCTATTGCACCATTACAAGATGTATTAGAGCTTGGTAGTGAGGCAAGATTCAATACTCCAGGAGCTCCTGCTGGTAACTGGCAGTGGAGGTATAAAAAAGAAATGTTAACTGAGGATGTTAAGAATAAGTTAAAGGAATTAACAGATAAGCATCGTAATATGAATTAATTAGAATCTAAGATCTAATAATTAAAGTATTATTAAAAGAGAGTGGTATTTACCACTCTCTTTTAATATAACAAGCAATTAGATTCGAATTAGCTATATTTATGATGATGCTTTTGAAATATGTCACAATTACCATCTTGCCAATTAACACATAGGTTACATTTAGCTTTCTCTAAAGCCTCTAGATTATTTAAGATAGATGCTCCATAGTTTTGGGCTATAGTTATAGCTTCATACTCTGGACAGTTATCTGCCACAGTTTTAAGTAATTTATCATTATTCATTATTTTTACCTCCTTTATTTTAGAAAACTATCAAAATAAATATTTTCTAATAATTTAGTACTTATACTTGTATAATTAATTTCTCTTAAGAGAAGATATTTTATACAAAATAAAAGGAGGCTATAATTACTAAAATAATAACAATTAAAATAATTAAAAGAGGAGCAATATTGCTCCTCTTTTAATTATTTTAATTGTTGAAAAGATAATAATATTAATTGAGCAGTGGATTTATTTGTAGCTAAGGGTATATCATGAACATCACAGACTCTAAGTAAAGCACTAACATCTGGTTCGTGGGGTTGAGCAGTTAAAGGATCTCTTAAAAATATTACGGCATTTAGATGTCCTGAAGTTACTTGAGCACCAATCTGTTGGTCACCGCCTAGTGGTCCTGAAGCCATTCTAATTACATCTAAATTTGTTTCTTCAATTAATCTCTTTCCAGTAGTTCCTGTAGCAACTAATTCATATTTTTCTAATATTGCTTTATTATCTTGGGCAAAGGAGATTAGATCATCCTTTTTTTGATCATGAGCAATTAGAGCTATTCTTTTAGACATTTTAATTCCTCCTAATATTATTTGATAAATTATAATTTTAGTCTGTATTAAATTTAATAGATATATTTCTTAAAAAGATCGATAATACCTCTTAAAATTATAATAAATTTATTAGAAGGATATTTCAGCGCCCAAGTATAGACCGTTAAAACTTTCATTATAACTGGCTATTTCTTTAACTTGATTATTATCTGTTTTATTATTTGGGTTTGAGTCAGAAGCAAATTTATAGTTTTGATTTAGATAGCCAATTTTAATATCAAAAGTATCTGTTAACTTTCCTTTAACTGATAAATCAATTTTATATCCTGAAAGTCTTCCTTTATAATCTAATGTTTTTGAATTAACATTATATTTACCAAAGGGAGAATAGCTTAGAGAAGCAATAAATGTACTTTTTTCAGATATGATTTGTTCAGTTTTAAGTGTTATAGGTATTGTATAGCCTTCTGCTTTAGCATTGGGTTCAGTTTTGTTTAGCGAATTCAACCCTAAACCAATATAGTTTCTTCCTTGTCCTAATTTTAATTCCTTGTAAGCTGAAAAATCTAAAATATTGTAATTGTTTTTTTGTTTATCTTTGATCTTTTCTCCCATAAATAATTTTAATTCAGATGGTAAAAAGATATTAGCTCCATTATCTTTATAAGTAAAGATTGTAGTATCCAGATTATGTGCATCATTAGTTTTAAATTTTCCTGCTAAGAATTCGAAATCATTATTAAAGTCTTTGGCAAAGGATGTACTAGAAGAAATTACTGTAAATATAAATACCATTACTAAAATTAATTTTTTTCTCATATTTAATTACTCCTTTAACTAATAGTTAAAAATATAAGTTTCTTTATCTATATTATAAAAGAATTAAGTTAATTAATAAATGTTTTATTTATAGTAAGGATGTAATGAATAGGTAATTCAGGTAGTTTAATAAGTAGAAAGTGCTGCTTAATGAGTATAAAGAGACACTTTTAGGTGCTAGGTGATAGGTCATAGGAGTTAGTAAGATCTTTCTATGTCCTATCTCCTAACGCCTAACTCCGAAACTGTAGCTTTATCTATCTTAAACATCAATTTTAAGGTAACTGGTATTATTTTCTGGAATGGATACTGCTATTTTAGCCAATAATATTAATGGAGGTGGAAATCCCAATGGCTCGTATTATGTCAGATAAGACAAAATATGAATTGGCTGAAGAGCTAGGATTTGCTGATAAGGTCAAAGATGGTGATTGGGGTAATATAACCACCAGAGAAGCTGGGTCATTAGTTAAACGAGCAATAGAGAAGGTAGAAGAGAGTATGGCTCAGCAAAAATAATAGAAAGTAGAGGTCTTTTGACCTCTACTTTCTATTTGAAAAATTAAAATGAATTTAAATGGTCATATTTTACAGTTTAATAATTAATATTTTGGTTAAAATATTAATGGAGGTGGTTAGTTTATGCTATCATCACATCAAATACCGAAACAAACTTTTAGGAGTTTCGGGTTGAGATAGTAGATTATAATGAATAGCACATCTTTAACCACCAGATCATTGAGATAAGTTATTAACTCAATGATAAGGCAGCAGGAATGAATTCATTCCTGCTGTTTTTTTATATCTAAATTAAATTTTTAGTTTCATAGAGAGTCTTATGCCAATTTAATTTAGTAGTTCTATCCAGCTTAGTAGAAGTACTAAATCATAAGCTATAAATGATGAAGGAGGAACCAAAGAATGGGCCTTCGTACTGGATCAACCTTGCGTCATTAAAAGTTGAGGTCTAATATTAGAGCTATTTGAATAGCGGGTAAAAATAAAATTATATATTTTATTAGTTGTGTATACTTTTGATTTACTTTAAATATATATTTTATATAAAGAGAGGAGGATGGTAGATGAAATTATGTGATGATTGTATTAATATCCTATCATCGGAATTATCACAAAGGTCTATTGATACTTTGAATAAGTCTTTAAATTTATTTACTAGTGGAGAGCCTATAACGGCTAAAGAGATTTGGCAAGTTGCTAAAATTAGTAAATATCATATGGAAGAAGTATTAAATGAATTAGAAGAGAATATGTTCATAAAATCTTCTCAAGCAGGAAGAAGAGTCTTTTATGAGTTAACTGAAAATGGTAAGAGATTATTGGAGTTGGAATTAGAGGATAACTTTATAAAAGAAGATGCTATAGATGATCAGATTGAAGAAGTAAATAACAAGGTAGATTCTTTAGGAGAAGATTTAGATAAAGATCATAAGGAAGATTTATCTAATGATAATATCGAAGAAGTTGATGGAGAAAAGTCAGAAGTAAACAGTGTTAAGGAAGATAAAGCTGAGAAAAAAGATTCTAAGAATATTGTATGGGATTTAAAATTTTAATGGACCAAATTTGGTCCATTTTTTATTTGTCATATTTAATATATATTTAGCTATATATTTCCAATCTTAGAATGAAATTTAAATATGTCCTTGCAGAATAGTAATGTGACATTCTAACCAGTAAATAATTTAACTTGTTATTGTCACTTTAGAATTTAATATTTCTCAGTAATTTATAGATTAATATCAAAAAAAGAAGGATATATATAAATAGATTTAGAATATAAAGATAAAAAAGGTAATAATTATAAGCTCAGTAGTTTTAAATAATTTTTAGTTTTAAAATATAAACTTATTGCTGACAATTAATGTTAGAAAGGGGAGAGTAATGAAGTATAATTGGAAGCTTATTTTACTAATAGCAGTGATATTTCTATCATTATTACCACTGAAGGTATTGGCTAGTGACACTCCACAAATAATACAAGAAGTTAGAAATGGTAATATAAAGAAAATTAAATCTTTAGAATATAATCAAGATAAGATCAACATTAAAGATGAAAATGGAAAAACTCCTTTAATTCATGCAGCTTATATGGGAAATATAGAGCTAGTTAAATTCTTAATAAATCAAGGAGCAAAGATTGATATTAAAGATAAACACGGTTGGACAGCCTTACGTTGGGCTGTTTATAAAGGTCATCTGAAGATATGTGATTTTTTAGTGAAAAATGGTGCTGATGTTAATTTGAGAGATAATAAGGGAAGGACAAGCTTAACTTGGGCTGCTTATCGTGGTTATTTAAGTATAGTTAAACTTTTAATTAATAATGGAGCCGAGATTAATTCTACAGGAATATATGGATCTACTCCCTTTTTTGAAGCAGTAAGTGAAGGAAACTTAGATGTGATTAAGTTTTTATTAGAGAAAGGAGCCAAGATAAACAAAACAGCTAAATATAAGAGGCTTCCTATAATAGAAGCAATTGATAAGAATAATTTAGAAATAGTAAGTTTTCTGATAGAAGAAGGGGCAGATATTAATATTAAATCTGATTATGGTGGGACTGCTTTGATGAAGGCAGCTTATGAAGGGCAATTAGAAATTGTAAAGCTACTATTAGATAGAGGAGCAATGGTTAATCAGATAGCTGATTATGGTGGAAACGCTTTGATGGAAGCAATTTCTGGGGATAATTTAGATGTTGTTAAACTACTTTTAGAGTATGGTAGTCAGGTTAATATTAAAACTGTTAATGAGAGTACACCATTAATTTTAGCTGCTAGAATAGGTAATTTAGAAATAATTGATTTATTAATAAAGCATAAAGCAGAAGTTAATGCGATAGACATTTATGGTGGAACACCATTGATTTATGCAGCAGCTAATGGCTATCTTGATGTTGTTAAATTTATTATTCAGCATGGGGGAAGCTATAATAAAAGAGATACTTATGGAAGACCTCCTTTATTAGAAGCTGCTAAAAAAGGATATTTACAAGTTGTAGACTTATTGATTAGAAAAGGTGCTAAAGTAAATGTTAGGGACCAGCAAGATAAGACAGCGTTGATTTATGCAGCAATTAATAATTATCCTAAATTGTTAAAATTATTATTAGACCATGGAGCTAAGACAGAACTTAGAGATTCAGAGGGGAATACTTCATTAATTTGGGCAGCTAGTAAAGGTAATTTTGATATAGTGAAGTTGCTAATTAATTTAGAAGCCGAAATTAATATACAGAATAATGATGGTATTACACCATTAATAGCTGCTATTAAAGCTGATAGCTTGGATATAGTTAAATTTTTAGTTGATAATGGGGCAAAGATTGATATTAATACCGATAAGGGAGTAACTCCTTTGATGGTTGCTGCTCAAGTAGGAAATAAAGATATAGCTAGCTATTTATTAAGGCTAGGTTTAGATATAAATAAAATTGATAGCTATAATAAAACACCATTAAAGTATGCTATAGATAGTCAAGAGTTGGGATTGCTTGAACTGTTAATTCAAAAGGGGGCAGATATTAATCAAAATCAAAAAGGTAGTAGCCCTTTAATGTATGCTATCAGAAGAGATAATATTAAGGTTGTTAAATTATTATTAGAAAAAGGAGTAAATGTTAATCAAAGGGAAGAGAGTGGTTTTACCCCCCTAATGTATGCTTCCTATAAAGGTAATAATAAGATATTAAAGTTATTAATAGAATATGGTGGAGATATTAACCTTAGAGATGAGAATAATTGGACTGCTTTAGAATGGGCAGATATTAAAGGATATGATAAGATTAAGAATTATTTGAGGAAAATAATGAAGTAAAATTTGAATAGCTAGCATTATTAAGAGTTTATATAGTGATTATAAGGCTTTTAAATAACAAAGGGATATATCCCTTTGTTATTTATTAAATTTTATAGCTTAAATTAGCCTTGGTTCAAATATTAGAAAGAATAGGATTAAAAATGATTAATGCCAAAGTTTGATGGTTTCTTCATCGCTTAACTTTATCACTTCATGATCTTCTATTTGTTTATAGAGTTTTGCATAAACTTTCACAGAATCATTCAAACTTAAGCCTTGTAATTCAATACTACTTAATAATTCATCTAAGATAAGGTTATGATTTTCATAAACCCCTAAGACCATCTCTATTACCTTGTCAATATCTTTTTCTAAGATAATATCAGGGTGAATGATAAGTTGTATATCTTGAAATTCATTTAGTGTATTATCTACTACTTGTTCCATTTCTTTAATTCCTCTCATAGATATTCCCCCTTAATATATTTGTCTTTATTAAGAGGGTTTACAATTTAATTATTTTTTATCAGAATAGATATAGTGGAATTTTATCAATTAACATCAATTTAAAGCTTTATTGTAACTAAGAGTATTAAAATACATAATATTTCTTATTTATTAGATTTTATGAATTGATTTTTCATTGAAAAAAGGTATTATTTTAAATTTATTGAACTATATTATATAATTATTTTGTATATATAATGTTTTGAAATTACACAAAAAATATATTGCTATCAATTTAATATTAACTTTAGTAATAAATTATAGTAAAGTATATGAGTAGATTTAATGGTATGAGTCTTAGATATAAAATTAAATTAAAAAATTAACTTTAGCAAAGATAATAAAATATAGATATAGAAGTATTTGAAAAAAGGAGAGATTAAAATGTCTAAAGAAAGTAGAACAGATAAGAATTATTCTAAGAAGTTAGGACTGAAATTTGCTATAGGAGCTATTATATCAGCTTTACTTAGTATTCCTTTTAGTAATTTTCTGAATGGGATTATAACAAAATATCTTTATAATGGTGATAAAACTATATATTTAAATAAAATAGTTGAATATTTAATTTTATTAATTTTAATTGAAATAGTATTGAATCTGCTTGTTACTAAAAGAATTGAAAAGATTAGTAATTCGGTAGAAAGAATTAGGATAAACAGATTAGAGCCTGAGAATATCAAATTAGGTATTAATGATGAAATTGATAATTTATATAAAGAAGTTGTTAATGTTAATACTGATATAGTATCTGACCTAGATAATACGATCAAAGAGATAAAAAAAGAGATAGATAATCTATCTATTTATAGTAATGAATTATCGGCATCTTCTAAAGAAGGAAATGAAACTATTGAAGAGACCCATGAGCTTGTAGAAAATATTATGGCTAATATTCAAGAAATATCAGCAAGTGCCGAAGAGGTTACAGGCTTTGCTGAAGAATCAACAGCTCAAACACAATTAGGAAGAGATAATATAGAAAAAACAATTAGTAGTATTCAAGAAATTAATCGACTAGTAGATGAAACTGTAGAGATAATTAAAGAGTTAAATAATAATTCACAACAGATTGGAGAGATTATAGAGTTGATCACTAATATTGCTGATCAAACTAATCTATTAGCATTAAATGCATCTATAGAGGCAGCAAGAGCTGGAGAACATGGGCATGGTTTTGCTGTAGTAGCTGAAGAGATTAGACAATTATCTGAAGAGACAGCTAGTGCTACTAGTGATATAATCAAAATTGTTAAAGAAACTCAATCAAAATCGACTCAAGGTTTGAATTCTATTGAACGAGTTGAAGCTAAGGCAAAAGAAGGGAAAGTAATTGCTGAAAATACAGATCGTGTATTTTTTGAGATAGAAGAGTCTAGCCAAGAAACAGCTTTAATGATTGAACAGACAGCTAATGCTGCCCAAGATTTAGCTGATAATAGTGATAAATTAGTAGAAGAGTCCCAAATTATTTCGAGAATATTTGGTGTGGTATCAACATCTTCTGAAGAATTAGCTCAGATGAGCCATAAAGTAAATAATTTAGTAAATAAGTCAGATTTTAATCAAGACGAAGCTGATAAATTAGGTTTAGTAGAATGGGATGATAGCTATTCAGTTGGAGTAGATATAATAGATCAACAACATAAAGAATTATTTAATAGAGTTAATAATTTGATTATGTCTAATAGATTAAATAAAGGTAAGAAGGAAATTGGCAAAACATTAGATTTTTTGGCTGATTATACGGTTAAACATTTTGAGGATGAAGAGAAGTTACAGAAAGAATCTGCTTATCCTAATTATGATGCTCATAAAGAAATACATGATAATTTTGTACAGGATGTTTTAGATTTTAAAGAGAAATTTGATCATGATAAAATAGATACAGCCACAATGATGGATTTTAATAAGACTATAACTAGATGGTTAGTACAACATGTTAAAGGAATAGATCAAAAACTTGGAGAACATATTAAAACTAGTTAATTGTTAAAAGAGAGTTGCTTAGCAACTCTCTTTTTGATTATTGATAGAAAATAAAGGTATAGCTTTATATTTGACAAAGTTGTAACTCTATAATAGAATTATCAGGAAAAGTTTTTTATGAGGTGAATATAAATGGGGGTTAAGATAAAAGATATTGCTAAAAGGTTGGAGGTATCTCCTGGAACAATTTCTAAAGCATTAAATGATAAGAAGGGAGTAAGTGAAGAATTAAAAAAGAAGATAAAAAAGCTTGCAAATGAGATGGGATATAGACCTAATTTAATAGCCCAAAGGCTATCAAGTAAGAAAAGTAATACTATAGGTGTTTTTATATTGAGCCGTGATAAGATTAAATTAAGGGATAGTTTTGCTATAGAGATATTGGATGGAATTACTGAGAAGGCTAATAAACTTGGGTACGATATATTATTATTTACTACTACTGGTAATAATCTCAATGAAGAGCAGTACATAGAATTGTGTAAAGCAAGACGAGTAGAAGGTGCTATATTTATTGGCTTATGTTCTGATGATCCTCAATTAGAAGATATAAGAGCCTCAGATATTCCAATTGCTATTATTGATTTAGAGCTTGATGCTAAAAATGTTGGATATATTAGTTCAGATAATGAACTTGGAATTATTAGTGCCCTAGAATATTTGATTAATTTAGGGCATCGAAAAATTGGTTTTATTGGATCTTCTAAAACTGCCGAAGTATCTCAAATAAGATATAAAGCATATCAATCATATTTAAAAGCGAGAAATTTATATAAAGTAGATTATGTCTGGGAAGGAGATTTTACTAGAGAAAGTGGAGAGAAGGTAGCAGAGGAAGTTTTAAGATTGAAAGATATACCAACTGCTATAATCTCAGCTAGTGATTCTATGGCATTAGGTGCTCTTAAGATCTTTAAGGATAAGGGGATTAGAATTCCTGAAGATATATCCTTAATTGGCTTTGATAATATCTCTGCAACAGAATATTCTAATCCAAGGTTAACAACTATAAATCAAGATGGAATTGCTTTAGGTAAAGAAGCTCTAAATTTTATTTTAAATAAATCACAAGGTCATTCAGTTCCAAAAAGAAGGTTATTGAAACCAGAATTAATTATTAGAGATTCTGTAAAAGATATTAGAAATAATTTTTAAAAAGGTGGGATTATGATGAGTCAATTAGATTTTATTTATAAAAGGCATAGTGTTAGGAGTTTTAAAGAAGAGGAAGTACCCTTAAATGATATTAAAGAGATTATCAAAGCAGCAACTTATGCACCTTCGGGTAAAAACTCGCAAAACTGGCATTTTGTAGTGGTTAAAAATAAGGCTAAGATAGAGAAAATGGCTAAGGCTATTGAAATAAAAAATGAAGAATTAGCCTCACAAATTGAAGATCAAGACATAATTGATAATTTCAAAAGATATTTAAAATATGCAACTGTATTCAAAAATGCTCCGGTAACAATTTTAATATATACTAAAGCTTATCCTGTTACTGGATTAAATGTATTAAGAGAATTAGGTGCTTCTACTAAAGAAATACATAAATTATTAAGACCAGCACCTGGTATCCAAAATATAGGTGCAGCGATTGAAAATTTGATGTTAGCTGCTGCTAATATGGGATATGGAACTTGTTGGATGACTAGTCCTAATTATGCGGCTCAGGAGATATCAGAGGTGATTGAGTTTAATAAAGAAGATTATTTCTTAGCCGCAATTACTCCTTTAGGAATTCCAGCAGGTGAAGTGAAAAGTCCACCTAGAAAAGATGTAGATGAAGTTATGACAATAGTTGAATAAGCTTTAATTTTAAATTAACTACTGAGTCTCCCAAAAGGGAGGCTTTTTTATTATCCTTAAAGTTATCTCAGATATTATTTTTAGGCTAATGACCAGGACTAAATTTGAACATGAATTAATAGTAATAGGAGAGAGGTTGATTTATTTACTGCTAACTTATCACTAGTTTTGGTTGGCCTTGGTACTAAGTTTCAAGGGGAGATAATTATTATCTCCTATTTTATAGGCAATGTTAATCGTGGTACTACCGAATCGACTTGGCATAACCACGATCTTCTATATAAATACGCAATGTTGATCGTGGTACTACCGAATCGACTTGGCATAAAAATCCTTTTGAAACTAAGAAGTCACTTTATCTATCTTAAAAGATACTTTTATAAATATTTCATCTTATTTATTGGGATAATACTCATAGAAGATAGAATTAGGTTAATATAATCTGAAAGGGGTATTTAGGATGAAAAAAAGATTTATTTTCTTTATTGTTCTAATTTTATTACTATCTTTAGCTGTTGGATGTCCAGATAAAAGTACTAATCCAAAAGCTGGTGATGAAAAAGGAGAAGTAGGTGAATATAGCTTACAAAATGAAGAAGAGAGTGATAAAGAAAGTAAGAAAAATCAAGAGAATATTTTAAAAGATAAAGAGGGAAGAGAAGGGGAGTATAGCTTACAAGCAGATAAGAATATGAATAATAAAGAAGGAGTAGCTTCTATGGAGAAAGGAGAGATTATAAGCCAAGATAAGAACTATAAGATTAATCGAGGTCAAAGTGCTAACTTTAAATTTGATGATGAGATAGCAGTTAAATATGCTGTAATTGCTTTAGAAGAGTTTGATCAGGTTAGTAATTCTGATAGAATGGAAAATTTTGATCTTACTAGACCAACTGTTCACTCAGTACTTGCTAATAATAAAGATGATCAGAATCGTAAAGTAGTCTTAGTTGTTTTCCCTCATAAAACTAAAAATAATCATTTAGCAATGGTGTATTTACTCCTTGATCAGGATGGTTATTTCAAACTAAAAGAAAGAGGATATACAACTGCTAAAAGTGAAGAGTTAATAAAAAGAGTTGATCAAGAGGATTTTTGGGTTAGTGATATATAAATCGAAAATTTAGATATCTTGCTATCAAATTTGGTAGCAAGATTTTTTATTTGTTAATATAAATTATGATTCAGATGAATAATAATTTATTTAAGAAGTATTGAATAAAGTTACTAATTAAATTATTTAAGTTATAATCTGAAAAATAGAAAGACTTAGAAGGTTTGACTTTGAAAATCAGATAGATTATAATAATATAAAATTTGTATTTATTTTCATCAATAGGTTAATATCTTCAAAATTAAAAGGAGGAGAGAAATGAAAAGAATATTATATTTATTATTAATTTTTAGTTTAGCTATTTTTATTTTAGCAGGATGTAGTTCAGAATCTACATCATTAAATTCTACACAGAATAGGAACATAGAGAAGAATAAAAAAGTATTAACTATAGGAATTTCTAAAGAACCAGCAAATCTCAATCCTGTTTTAGCTTCAGGAGTCTATGCTGAAGCATTATTAGGTAATATTTTTGACACACTTGTTTCCTTTAAAGAAGACTCATCTATTCCAAATCCAGCCTTAGCAAAGAGTTGGGATATTTCAGATGATGCTAAGACTTATATCTTTTATTTGAGGGAAGATGTGGAGTTTCATAATGGTGAAAAATTAACTGCAAAAGATGTAAAATTTACTTTTGAATCGATCTTAGAACCTGATAATGCATCACCAAGCAAACAGTTTTTTGAGCCAATAGATAAAATTCAAATTGTAGATAAATATACCATCAAAATAAAGCTTAAAAATCCTTATGCACCATTTTTGATGGCATTAGGAAATCCTACTGCCGCTATTATTCCAAAAAAAGTAGTAGAAAAGATAGGGATGGATGAATTTGATAGACATCCAATTGGAACTGGGCCTTATAAATTTAAGGAATGGATTCCAGATGATTATATTAAGTTAGTCAAGAATAACAATTATTTTATTGCTGAACCGAATTTAGATGAAGTTGTTTTCAGGCCTATTCCTAAACCCGAGGTTATGGCAGCTGAGATTCAGGCTGGAGGAATTGATATTGCAAGTAATTTATTGCCACAAGCTATTGAAAATTTGAAAAAAGATGATAATTTAGTGGTTAAAACTATTCCAGGCCTATCTTTTAAATATGTTGGTTTTTCATATCAAATTTCACCTTTTTCAGATCTTAGATTTAGAAAAGCAGTATATCATGCAGTTCCTTTTGATCAAGTTGTAGAAGGTATATTTGGTGATATAGGTGAAAGGGCTTATTCCTGGATTCCACCATCAGTATTCCCTGATGATACTAAATATATGAAGAAAAATGCATTGAAATATGATCCTACTAAGGCTAAAGAACTATTTGATCAATTGAAAGCGGAAGGTATTATTAAAGATGGAGAAGAAATTTCAATCTATACTCCTCAAGATCCTTATCGCAAGAAAGTTGCAACTGCTATTGCTACAAGTTTAATGAAATATGGTATTAAAGCTAAAGTAGAAGCTCTTGAATGGGGTACTCTTCTTCCACTTTTAAAAGGCGGGAAGGCTGGGTTATATGTACTTGGGTGGTTCTCAGTTCCTGATCCAGATCGTTGGAGCTATAGGTTATTCTATACCGGCTCACCAAATAATTTCTCTAGATATAGTGATTCAGAGGTTGATAAGGCATTAGATAGAGGGAGAAGTCTTGTTGATCGTGAAGATAGAGCTACAGAATACAAGAAGGTTATGAGAAAGGTATTAACAGAAGATTACATTCATATTCCTCTTGCTTTTACTAATGTTACAGTTGTTATGAATAAAAATGTAAAAGGATTCGGTCCTTCACCTCAAGAATATTTCCATTTAGTAACTGAAGAGAGAAATGTATCTTTAAAATAATATTTTAAGGAGGTAGTTTTTACTACCTCCTTACTCTTTAATTAGGGAGGAGATTAATATGTTTGCATATTTGATAAGAAGACTTTTGTGGTTAATACCTTTATTATTATTTCTCTCTATTTTTATATTTTTTATTATGAAGCTAGCTCCTGGAGATCCTGCACTTATTTTAGCAGGAGAACAAGCTTCTGATGAGACTATTCAGCAGATTAAGGTAAAGTATGCATTGGACAAGCCTTTTTATATACAGTATTTTAGAATGATGAAATCTTTTTTTAAAGGAGAGTTAACATCAATTTATTATAAGCAAAGCGTACTTTCATTAGTAATTAAAAGATTGCCAGCAACCTTAGAATTAGGTTTTACAGCGCTATTTATTGCAGTGGTAGTAGCTATTCCTGTTGGGATAATTTCAGCTGTGAAAAGGAAGTCATTTTTTGATTATTTTTCGATGTCTGCTGCTTTATTTGGAGTTTCAATTCCAGTTTTTTATACTGGGATTGTTTTAATATATATTTTCGCTGTAAAACTTAAGGTTTTGCCTGCTTCCGGATATGGAGGACATTTATGGACTTTGAAAGGTCTTAAGCATGTAATTATGCCTGCCTTAACATTATCTTTTGTATTAATGGGATCTACAACTAGGCTAACTCGTTCTGCTATGCTTGATGTGATAGCAGAAGATTATATTAGAACAGCAAGAGCTAAAGGGGTAGAAGAAACTAGAGTAATATTAGTTCATGCTTTAAAGAATGCATTAATTCCTATAGTGACTAATGTAGGAAACCAAGCAGCAAGAATCTTTGCTGGAGCAGTTTTAACAGAAACTGTATTTGCTTGGCCTGGAGTTGGTAGGTTAGCAGTAAAGGCAATTTTTAGAAGAGATGAACCAATGGTATTTGCTTGTGTATTATTTTTAGCTACTATATATGTAATAGTAAATTTAATTATAGATCTTAGCTATGTTCTTATTAATCCTCAAATCAAGTATGATTAGGAGGTGATTAAATATTGTTTAAAAAATTATTTTCTTTATTATTATTTAATTTGTTTATGTTAGTTAATAATTTATCTGATATACAAAAGAATCAGGATACATTAATTTCTTATCTTTTTTTAATACTTCTAACTATTATGGTAGCAATACTTATATCAAGGCAATTGAATAAAAGTCCCTCTTCAAGTAAAAGTAGATCATTAATTGTAAGGAAGTTAGTAGGAAATAAGAATGCTATGATAGGGTTAGTAATTATAATTTTTTTGTTATATATATCTATTTTAGCACCATTTATTATTCCAGATGATCCATTAAAAATGAATTGGGGTTCATTAACTCAAGGGCCATCAATGGATCATTACTTAGGCACAGATGAATTTGGAAGGGATATTTTATCAAGAACAATTTATGGTACTAGAATAGCAATGGGGATAGGTATTTTCGCTGTTTTAATAAATTCTTTGATAGGTACTACTTTAGGATTAATTGCTGGATATTATGGAGGTAAAGTTGATAATTTGATTATGAGATTTATTGAAATGTTCAATTCTATTCCCTTTATTTTGCTAGCCATAGCACTTATGTCTGTTTTGGGTACTGGATTATTTAATTTAATCATTGTGGTGAGTATTACTGGAATGATGCAATTTGCTCGAATAATTAGGGGATCAGTGCTACAAGAAAAAGGAAAAGAATATATTTTAGCGGCAGAAGCAATGGGAAATTCAGATTTTAGAATTTTAATTAAGCATATATTACCAAATTGTCTCTCGCCTGTAATTGTTTTATCAACTCTTAGAATTGGTGAAATGATACTCACAATTGCAGGATTATCCTTTTTAGGCCTTGGTATTCAACCACCTACACCTAGTTTGGGTTCTATGCTATCATCAGGGCAACAGTATATTTCAGAGAATATAATGATGTCGATAGCTCCAGGAACTATGATATTATTAATAGTATTTGCTTTTAATTTGTTAGGTGATGGGTTAAGGGATGCTTTTGATTCAAAATTAAATAATTAAAACATGTATCATAATTATTATTCCGAAATATAAGTTAACAAAGGAGGAGAATTATGGATAAACCAGTAATTGGAATTACTACCTTTTGTGCTAAGGAACCTAGAAAAGTATATACTAAGGTAAGTTATAATTATATTAATTCTGTCTCTTTAGCAGGAGGTATTCCTGTATTGATACCTTTGTTGAATAAAACAGAAGATATAGAGAAATATATTGAATTAATAGATGGTTTGTTATTAAGTGGCGGTGAGGATGTATGTCCTCGTGAGTATGGAGAAAATCCAATTAAAGAGGTAACTATGATTAATCCCGACCGCGATGAATGGGAGTTAAAGCTTTATAAAAAGGCTTACGAAAGCAATATGCCTATATTAGGTATTTGTAGAGGCTTACAGCTAATAAATATTGCAGAGGGTGGAAGTCTTTATCAGGATATATACCAACAGGTTAATGATGTTTTAGGACATCTATCTTCAGATACTGAAATTTATCATTTATACCATTCTATTGAGATCGAGGAGAAGAGCAAATTATTTGATATTTTTTCTTCAAATCGTATTGATGTCAATTCTTATCATCATCAGGCAGTTAAGGATTTAGCTCCAGGTTTCAAAGTGACTGCTAGATCAGAAGAAGGTATTATAGAAGCTATAGAAGATAAGAAAAAGAACTTTGTTATTGGTATACAATGGCATCCTGAGGATCTAACTATGCAACACTCTGAATTTATTAAATTATTCAAGGCTTTAGTTGATAAGGCACGTATTTTATATTGATTATTTAAGATTATAAATTTAGTTATTTATTATGATAATATTAATATCCAAGCTTATTTTTGCTAACTATTTAATTACTGTTGATTTTATAATTCAATATACTAAATTTTCAAGGCACCCTAAAGGGTGCTTTTAATTTGATAACTGATAAAAATAATTTCTTTAAGTGGTTTTATTTACCTAAGATTTTTGATTTCAGATAAGATATAATAGAAAACAGTTGAAATTAGTAAAATGGCTTTTGATTTTTAGATTGAAATTTATTATTTAATGGTTCAACTATGTCATAATACTTATATGTCATAATACTTAGTAATGTTGATTTTATTATAATTTGTACAAAAAAGAGAGGATGATTAAAATTAAGAAGATATCTATACTAGGATTAATAGCAATATTTACTGTAACTTTTTCTGGGGTTAGCTTTGCTTTGAATAGTCCTGTTGTTGTGCAGGATCATGGAGTGATTACTGGAATGATAATTAGTGATAATGGACTTAGATTAACAGGGGAATATGGTTTAACTTCTCAATTAGCGCTCATAGGGACTGCAGGTGATCCAATTAATAGAATTGGAGTTAAGTATGAGATTGATCCTAACTTTGCTATAGTAGGAGGAGTTACTGAAGATAGTCCCTTTATTGGAATTAATGGTTCTCGTAAGTTACACAAAGACATAGTAGGGCTTTATGAATTTGATCTTTCAATGAGAAGAGATGATCTATCATTATTATATGAACTAGGTATTAAATTGAATTTAGATAATAATGTTGATTTAAGAGCAGGAGTAATAGATTTTGTTGAACATAGCCATTTTCCTAGTCTAGAGGTTGGAATAGGGTATAAATTTTAAAATAATTAAAACTTAATCTAAGAAACCCCCACTAAAAATTAGTGGGGGTTTTTGAATTTGTCTCTTATTTAGCAAATTTTTATTTTGTCAAAAATAGATTATACTTATACAACTATAGAGATAAATTTAAATATCTCTTCATATATTGATAAAACAAAAGTTCAGTAACCTGTAAATAACTTAACTAGTGACCTGTTACTGTTGCTTTATATTCAGTAAATTTTACTTAAACTGGGACATCTATAATTTTTTATTTGCATAAATATACATATAGTAGAAGAAGGAGGTGAATTATGAACAAAGTCTTTGAAAAAGCATTTCAAAAAATTTTAAGATTTGAAGGTCGATATTCTAATGAAAAATATGACCATGGAGGTAAGACTAAGTATGGAATTTCGGAAGAGGTGGCTAAAAGATTAGGATATGATGGGGATATAGAAGATTTAACTATAGTTGATGCTAAGAAAATTTATTATAATCATTATTGGAAGAATCTCAATTATCATAAGATAGAAGATATAGATATTGCAATTGAATCTTTTGATCAAGCAGTTAATATGGGGCCTAGAACTGCTACTAAGCATTTACAAGAGGCATATAACTTATTGAGTGATAATGAAATTGAAGTTGATGGAATTGTTGGAGCAGTTACATTAGATGCCATTAATAACTGTCCCCATCCTTTCGAGCTACTGCAACTACTTAATATTATTCAGGGAATAAAGTATATTGAAATAGTTAAAAAGGATAAAAAACAGAAAAAATTCATTAAAGGATGGTTAAAAAGAACACTATTATAGGTTATAAAAATTTATTTAGCTTATATTTTTATAGAAGTGGATAAGTTATATAATCAGATAAAGTTATTATTTAGTAATAATAGGGCTGTTTAAAATTAAACAATTATCAAATTAAAAGAGCTTTTAAAAGCTCTTTTAATTTGATAATTGAAGTGGAAGTCATTCAACTTCAGTGGTATCTTTAAATAGTAGACTGATTGAATATAATCCTGCTAAACCAACTAAAGAATAAATAATTCTACTCATAAGGTTTAAATCTCCAAATCTAGTCATAGAGATTGCAGCAACCAAATCAAATCCAAACAGTCCAATAAGCCCCCAATTTAATGCCCCAATAATAACCAATAATAATGCAATTTTATCCATCAAATTTCAGCTCCTCATATTATTTGTTCTAATTTTATTATTACAAAATTTAATAGCATCTATTCAATTTAATTATATAATTAAATAAAATAAGGAGTCCTTAAAGGACTCCTTTGACTCTAACTTTTAATGGTGGAATTTGCTCCAATCTTTACTATATCATTTGATTGGTGTCGACTTTGGGCTAAGTCTATACTTCCTAAAACTATATGGGCTAAACCAAATCCAGCAATTCCCCATCCTAATACAGGATTTATTGATCTTAGTTTCATTCCCACTCCTGTAACTACAGTACCTAATGCTGCAGGAATAGTACCCTCTTTAACTTGTGTTTTAATAACAAATCCCTCCTTGATTAGAGCTTATTATTTATTATTAGTAAAACTTTTGTTAATAATACATCTTATTTTTATTTGAATTTTAGATTTAGTATTTTGTTAAATAAATAATTTTTTATAAAATAGGTATAATAATACTAAAAATATCTTTAATTTCAAAAACCAGATGGCTATTTGATATATATGTTGTTTTTGTTAAGTTATTAGAAAGGAGGGTAAACTTAGTGGTTGATAAAGTAGAGTTAGGTTGTAAAGTTAAATTAAAAGATTTAATTATTGAGTTAGAGCATGATTATAGAATTGTAGATGAGAATATGCAAGATATAAAAAATCAGAATTTTTCTTATAAATCTCCTTTTGGACAAGCAGTCTTAGGAGCAAGAAAAGGAGAGATAGTAGAAGTTAAATCTGAAGCTGGTATTATAAAATATAAGGTGCTAGACATATTTGAAAGATAACTTAATTTTCAACTCATTAGCTATCAAAGGATAAAAATAATTTTGTCAGTAGTGAATAGATTATCATATAAATGCATATATTTCTATTAGCTGTTTTTTAAATTTTTTAAATATGTTTTACAGTAGTATTATGTGTTTTTTATGAAAATATATTTATTCAAGTTTATTTTCTTTTAAAAATGATTTATTGTAGGTAAAATAGTTGATTTATTAAAGTTGTATTTTACATATTATGTAAAATTACATTGATATTCTGTCTATATTAGTGATTTAATAAAATTAACTATTCAAACAATATAATTTTCTATATAAATTTCTATTTAAATAAATATTTTAATTTATTACTTGAAAAAAGTAGTAAAAAGTATTAATCTAAGATTATGACACAAGATTGTTTAACAAATAATGTTAATATATAAATATTTTTAAAGTAATAGGAGGTAATTATTTGAAAGTAAAAGGTTTAGTTATAGTGCAGGCAATATTAATTATAATATTATTGTCTAGTAGTTCTAGTGTTCATGCTTATGATCATCAAACATTGGAAAATTATATATCATATAGGATTAAGTATATTCACAATATAGCTTATAATAGTAATCTTACTCTAAGTAAGGTAAGAGTTCGGGAATATGCAAATACAATTGTAATGTGGTCTAATTATTATTCTAGAGAATTAGGGGTGATGATTGATCCATTACTACTAACTGCTATCTTAGAGACTGAAACTAATTTTGTTTCTCGATCTGATTATGATAGAGGAGCTAGTATAGGTATTTCTAGTATGAGAATAGATACTGCTAAATGGATTGCAAAGAGGTTAAATATTAGATATAGCAAGTGGAGAATGTTAGATGCAACAGATTTGGGGATTCGATTTACTGCATATTATTTAGGTCTTGCTTATCAACAATATAATAACGATATTAATAAGATTATTGTTTCTTATAATCAGGGATTTAATAGTGCTAATAGTAAGGACATAGATCAGTTATATAATAATTATTTATTTAAAGTTTTAGGTAGATATAATTATTATAGAAAGAGAATTAATTCCTATGGTAGTTCTGCTACCAAATATTTTGCTTATAAACTTGCTCAGTTAGAATAATTAAACAAAAAGCCTGGAGAATATTCTCCAGGCTTTTTGTTTAATTAAATTTAGTTTTTAGATATTTTATTAAGGGTAAACCAAATATTAAAATAGCAATAGCTTCACCTAAAGCAATTGTTCCAACTGTATACCAATAAGGCCATCCAGCAAGTTTGTGCACATAAATGCTAACTAAGAATCCATTGGCTAAGATAGGACTTAAATAAGCAATTATACTATTACGGTATTTATAAGTAATAAATGCAGCCAATAGTGTTACTAAGCTACCTCCAATAATATCAACTGCTCCCATCCCACCAGCATAGTTGGCAATAAAGCAGCCGATAAATAAGCCCCAAATTGATTCTGGAAATATAATAGGTAGTAATGTTAATCCTTCAGCAACTCTAACCTGAATAGGACCAAAGCTGAAAGGAGCTAAAAGATAAGTTATTACAACATAGATTGCTGCAATGATTCCGGCTCTAGTTAATTTTTTAGTATTCATTAGATCATCTCCTTATTACTTCAAAATATTATATCTTTGTATTATTTATAAAATAATTAGACAAATAAAATAGCCCCACAAAGGAGGCCATAAAATTAATTTATTAATTACTTTTGGATTATTTCAGTACGATATCCATCAGGATCAGTTAAGAAGTAGTAACCACCACTAGCTTCTTCACTAAGACTCTTAATATCTCCTACGTTATAACCTGCTTCTTTATGTCTTTGATAAGATGCTTTTAAATCATCTACTAAAACAGCAAAATGACTATAACCATCTCCTACAGTATATGCTTCCTTACGATCATAGTTATATGTAAGTTCAAGTTCAAAATCTCCCTCAGGGCTTTTCATATAAACAAGAGAAAACTCATACTCTGGAAAATCTCTTCTGCGAGATATTTCTAAATTCAAAGCATCTTCATAAAATTTAATTGATTTATCTAAATCTAAAACTCTAACACAAGCATGAACAAATTTATACTTCTGTGTCATAATAAGACCTCCTTTAATATAAAGATTTAATTACATTGTATAATTGGAATATTTAATTGTCAACCCTTTATTATTTTTTGAAGAGTTGTTATAATATAATCAATAAACATAATTAATACTAATAAAACTATATTTAACTTTGATTTCAAAAAATATTGTAGTAGCCACTAGCTTAGTAGTTTATATAGTTAAGCAGGTAAATATATTATTTAATCTAGGAGCATTGTATAATTAAATGCACAAGTAGATCAAAAAATAAAAAGTGACACATAGAAATACCTCATATATAATGTTAAATAACCACAAATAACATAAAGTGAGGTATTAAAATATGTGTCAAAATAATTATAACAGAAAAAGTAAAAAAGGAAAACACCTAACTTTGGAAGATAGGAAAATAATAGAGCATTTATATAATATTCAAGGTAAGAAAGATAAGGAGATNGCAAAAGAGTTAGGAAAACATAGAACAACAATAAGTAGAGAGCTTAAGAAAGGTGAATTAAAATTATTAAATTCTGATTATACGACAAGAATAGAATATGATGCTGAAATAGCGCAAAAAGTCTATGATAAAAATGCTACAGCTAAAGGAACTAAGATAAAAATAGCTAAGGAACATGAGTTAGCAAGATTTATAGAAAGAAAAATAAAACAAGATAAATGGTCTCCAGAAGTAATTGCTAATCAAATACAGGAAGATGAAAAATTTGAAATTAAGCTACATTGGAAAACAATATACAATTATATAGACAAAGGTATCTTGATGGTAAATAGAGATGAGTTAGTCTATGGTAATTATAAAAAGTCTAACGGTACTAAAAGACAAGAAAAGGAATCAACTAAGAGGAGAAAAGATGGCAGAAGGATATCAGATAGACCTGAGGAAGCTAATAAAAGAACAGAGTTAGGTCATTGGGAAATGGACTTAGTAGAAGGTAAAAAAGGAAAAGGAGAGCCATTCTTACTAGTTTTAACAGAAAGATATAGTCGAAAAGAGATAATAGAAAAAATATCTAATAAGACTCAAGAAGCAGTTATAAATGGATTAGATCGAATTGAAAGAAGAATAGGNGTAAGAAGGTTTAGAGAGTTATTTAAGACGATAACAACAGACAACGGGCGGGAATTTTATGATTATGAAGGAATAGAGACTTCATTTACAGGAAGTAATATACCAAGAACTAATCATTACTATGCTGATGCCTATTGTTCTTGGCAAAGAGGTAGTAATGAAAATTTAAATAAGATGATTAGAAGGTTTTTGCCAAAAGGAAGCAGTTTTAAAGATATTAGTACGAGTGAGNTTAAAAATATTCAACAATGGATGAATAACTACCCAAGAAAGATGTTTGATTTTAAAACTTCGAATGAAGTTTTTGAAAATAAATTAAAAGTAGCTTAAAAGTTTATATTATATGGGGTATAAGTGTTTTAGAAAAAAACGTGCATTTTATATTGCAATTCTCATATTATTTAATCTAAGATTTTTTCTTATTTAAGATAAAGAGTTTTTGATATAATAATTATATTATCCTGATTTGGTATAATTAATATTTATTAATAGCTGTATTATTAATCAAACTAATAATAATTAATTTAATTACAATCGAGTTAATTGCTATTTTTGAGATAGGAGGTAATCTGTTGAATTTAAAGAGGTTTATAGTAGGTGTAGGTGATGTAAATTGTTATATAATAAATGATAGAAATAATGTAGGTCTAATAGTAGATCCAGGTGGCGATAAGAAAAAATTAATTAATTACATAAAGGATAATGATATTGATTTAAAGGCTATTGTTTTAACTCATTATCATTATGATCATATATTAGCTGTAGAGGATTTAAAAGCAGAGTTTAATTTAGACGTATGGATTCATGAAGAGGATGTAGAAGGATTATCTGATGCAGGAATAAATTTATCAGCTGATCGTCCTGTTAAAAATATTAATATAAAAGCAGATAGAGCATTAAAAGATGGGGAAAATATTTGTATAGGAGAGATGGATCTTGAGATAATTCATACTCCAGGTCATACTCCTGGAGGTATTTGTATTAAAGTTGAAAATACACTATTAACAGGAGATACTTTATTTAAAGGTTCGGTAGGTAGAACCGACTTATTTGGAGGAAGTTATGATAAGTTGCTTGATTCAGTAATTAATAAATTATTACCTCTTGATGATAACCTGAGAGTATATCCTGGACATTATCTTTCAAGCAAGTTAGGGATAGAAAAGAAGAGAAATCCAAAGATACAACGAATGTTAAGGCTAGTAGATTGAATTTGATTAAACTATAACTTATAGTTTAGATATTAATATTAAGTTTTAGTTTAGTTATATAATATGGGGTGAGATGAGATTATGGGTGCTAAGTTGTTAAGAGATAAATTACTTAATTATTTTAAAGCTGGAGAAGGTCAAATAGAGAGTATTGGTACTGAGATAGAACATTTTATAGTTGAAAAAGATACTCTAAAAACAATTAGTTATCAAATAGAAGGTGGAATAGAAGAAATATTAAAACTATTAGAGGAGAAAGGTTGGCAAGGGGAAGAAGAGCAAGGTAAGTTAATAGGTTTAAAATCTTCACAAGCTGATATAACTTTAGAACCTGGAGGGCAATTTGAGGTAGGAATACGTCCTCAAAATAGTATTGAAGAATTAGAGAATATATATTTTGATTTTTTAGAGGATGTAATACCTATATTAGAAGCAAAAAATTATTATTTAATTACCTTAGGTTATCAGGTAGATAGTAAGATTTCTGAGATAGAGTGGAATTCTAAAGAACGATATAAAATTATGTCTAATTATTTAGCTAAGACTGGGAAATATGCTCATAATATGATGAAGGGTACTGCTGCTTTACAAGTTGCCTTAGATTATAAGAATGAAGAAGATTTTATTCGCAAATTTAGAATAGCTAATACTTTATCTCCAGTTTTGGGGAGTATATTAGATAATTCCCCCTTTTTTGAAGGGAAAGTATATGATAAACAAGCCTTAAGAACTAAAATATGGTCTAATACAGATAATGAAAGGACTGGAATTGTTCAAGAAGCTTTTGATGATGATTTCGGTTATGAAAAGTATGCAGATTATATTTTAAGCAGAAAACCTATTTTGATTAAAAGTAATGATCAATATATTGCTACTTTTGAAAAGAGTAACTATGATATTTTTATAGAAAGAGATTTGGGCAAAGAAGAGCTAGAGCATATATTAACCATGGTTTTTCCTGATGTTAGAGCTAAACAGTTTATTGAAATTAGAATGGCAGATTCTTTGCCTCCTAAGTATAGTTTTGCAGTAATAGCTTTATGGAAAGGTTTATTTTACAATTCATTAAGCTTAGAGAAGGTATATCAGTTTATTAGACAATTTAGCTTAGAAGATGTTTTAAAGGCTAGAAAAATGATTATGAGTAAAGGGATTGAAGCAAGTTTAGGAGAATATAAGATGGTAGAAATAGGTGAGCTCCTAATAAACTGGGCTCAAGAAGGTTTAACTAATGGAGAAGATAGATATTTAGAACCGCTAATAGATATAATAAATAATAAGAAAACATTAGCCAATAAAATTAAATCTCGATTAAACAATGGCAAAAAATCATCAATTCGAGATTGTATTTTAAATTCAATGGTTTAAGGAGGATAGATAAGTGGAAGAAGTTTTTTTGAAGTATAAGGATATATTAATAAAAGATATAGAAAAATATTATAAAGATTATCAAAAGATTTATGATAATTTAGAAGATTCTCCTGCTTATTATCATGGTAAAGTAATTCCTATTTTATATCAACCTCTCTTTTTTGACAATAAAGAAATTAAAATTTTTAAAGAATTAACAAATAAGTTAACGGTTATCCTAAATAAAGTAATAGATAGATATCTATCAGATTCTGATTTTCGTTCTTATTTTGGCTTTTCTAAACAATTAGAAGAATTAATTCTTAGTGATCCAGGTTATAGTTCTAACTTTCCAATGGCTAGATTTGATATTTTCTATTTTGGGGATCAAGGTTTTCAGTTCTGTGAATTAAATGCTGATGGGTCTTCAGGTATGGTTAAGACTAATACGTTAGAAAAGTATTTTTTATCGGCTAAGGCTATAGAGGAGTTGAAAGAGAACTATAAAATTTCTTATTGTGAGCTCTTAGAAAGTTGGGTTGATACTCTATTAGATAATTATCAGGAGTTTAATCCAGAAGATAAGCGTCCTAACATAGCTATAATGGATTTTAGTGGCTATGGAATGGTGGCTGAATTTGATTATTTTAAGGCTTTAATTAAAAATAGGGGTTATGAAGTTGAAATTGTTGATCCACGAGAAGTCGAATATCGTGATAATAAGTTATATTATGGTGATTTTAAAATTGATTTAATCTATCGTAGAGCTGTAACTATGGATCTAATGAAACATTATGATGAAATAGAAGATTTGATAAAGGCTTATCTTGATTCTAATGTTTGTTTGGTTGGTCCAATTAGATCGCAAATTATTCATAATAAGATTATTTTTTCGATTTTACATGATGATGAAAAGGTATCTTTTTTAACTGATAATGAACGGTCATTTATTAAAGATCATATACCTTATACAGCTATTGTTGATCCTAAAGATGAAGATATGTTAAAATATATTAGTAATAATCAAGAAAATTTGGTATTAAAACCAATGGACCTTTATGGTTCAGAAGGGGTTAGTATTGGAAGAGATTTGAGTAAAGATGAATGGAGTTTGAAGATGAATGAAATTAATGGTAAAAGTTATTTGATTCAGGAATTCTGTCAGGTTCCAGAAAGAGAAATGGCTGTTTTTGAAGGAAATAAATTAGAGTTTGAAGATTTCAAATATACATTAGGACTTTTTATTTATGATCAAGAGTTTCAAGGAATTTATACTAGAGCTGGTAAAGATAATGTAATTGCTAGTGCAACTGGTTGTGTTACTTTACCTAATTTAACTATAAAGAAGAAATAATTTATAGAGTAATTACTATATTATTGGAGGTGCCTATTATGTCTACAGGAATAATGGAAGGTAAAAAAGGTCTAATTATGGGAGTTGCTAATAAGAAATCAATTGCTTGGAAGGTTGCTGAGCGTTTGAATGAAGAGGGGGCAGAATTAGCTTTTACGTACCAAAATGAGAAGATTGGAGAAAGAGTAATACCTCTTTTTGAAGAGCTTGGCTCAGAATTTTATAGAACATTGGATGTAAGTAATGATGATGATTATGAAAAGGTTTTTAATGAATTATCACAAGCATTTGATGGAGAATTAGATTTTATTGTACATGCAATTGCTGGAGGACCAGCTAAAGAGGATTTAAAAGGAATGTATTTAGATACATCAAGGGCAAGTTTTTTAAGAGCAATGGAGATTAGTGTGTATTCTTTTGTTAAGGCAGTGCAATCAGCTTATCCAATGATGAAAGATAATGGTGGAAGTGCTATTACTATGAGTTATTATGGTGCTGAGAAGGTTGTTCCAAATTATAATGTGATGGGAGTTGCCAAGTCTGCTTTAGAATCTTCTGTAAGGTATATGGCTGATGATTTAGGAAGAGATAATGTTAGAGTTAATGCTTTATCTCCTGGACCTGTATTAACTAGAGCGGCTAGTGGAATTGGAGAATTTAGAACTTTACTTAAGGAATTTGCTGCTAAAGCTCCATTAGAACGATTAGTAGAAAAAGAGGAGATTGCAAGTAGTGCATTGTATCTGTTAAGTGATTTATCTTCAGGAGTAACTGGAGAAGTAATTCATGTAGATTCTGGCTATCATGTTGTTGGATAAAATTAAATTCAGTTATTCAAAAAGATAGGTGCTAGCACCTATCTTTTTTTATTAATTTTGTCTTTAGTTTAAGTATGATTTTATAGAAAGATAATACTACACTTCAGTAGCTAGTTACTATTGACGAGTAACCACTAAATAACTTAACTTGTTACCTGTTACTATCTTTAGACTTGGATATTTATATTATTATTCTAAATTTAATAAATAAAAATATAAAGGAAAGAAAGTAATAAAACTAGAATTTAAAACTATAAGCTAAAATATAGACTAAGACCTTAAGGAGTGAATTAGATGTATTATATTTTTAGAAACTTCATTTCAAATTTATTATTGCCGCCTGGATTTTTTCTATTATTATTGGTAATTTTAGCGATAATAATTTATAAGAGAAAAGAGGGTTATGGTTATTATAATAGTAAAAGAAATATCTATTTTATTATAATGGTCTTGTTTATCTCTATTTATTTATGTAGTTCTTATTTAGGAGAGATGATTATGGTTAGACCCCTAGAGAATAATTACTCTCCTGTAGTTATAAATAAGTTATCTAATAAGGAAGATATAAAGACAGCAATTGTAATTTTAGGTGGAGGAATAAATAGAGGTACACCTCGTAATGAAGAGATTGCTCAAAAGGCTTTGAGTAGACTTTATGAAGGTTTTAAAATACACCAAGCTACAGACTATGATATAGTTGTAACTGGGGGTGTGCCCCCTACAGTAGAGGGTAGTTCTGAAGCAAAGATCATGAAAGAAATTTTAATTGATTGGGGAGTGAATAGGAAAGATATAATCATTGAAGACAAGGCTTTAACCACTTGGCTTAATGCAATTAATACTACTAAAATTTTAGATGAAGCAGGGTATAAGAGGATTTTACTTGTTACTAACGCTATTCATATGAACAGGTCTATTTATTCCTTTAAAAAGAATTGGGACTATAAATTAATAGCTGCTCCAGCTACTTATTTAATAGAATCTAAAGTTGGATTTTTAAGGTTTTTGCCTAATAGTAATTCTTTAGAGAAATCTTTACGCGCTATTCATGAATGGGTTGGATTATTATGGTACTATATTTCTAAATAAAAACTATAATATTCATTTTAAGGTTATATATTCCTTGTTCTATAAATAAAATAAAATGAGATAATATAAAAATATAAGGGGGATAGAGAATATATGCCTGAAATTAAATTAGAGTCTAAAAGTAAAGAAGATGCTTTGATGGATATTGTACAGTCTACTGCTTTAGAGAAAGCAGCATTAGCAGAACTATTTAATGCCAGTGCAGAAGAAATGAGAAATGTTATGAAATTAGAAGATATTACGGTAGATAAATTAATTAATTTTCAAGGCAGTCTAGATACGATTATAAAAAATGGTGTAGAGGTACAAAAGTTATTACAAAGTGATATGAATTCATTATTTCAACAAGGTCAAAGTTTAGCAGCATTGGAAGAAGAGGTATTTGAAGTTGAAGAAGAGATTAGTGAAGAGATTATAGATGGTAAAAAGAGAATTAAAAAGACTATAACCAAGAAGAATAAATAGAAGATATTATTTTTAAGCCCTCAGGAGATTAATTCTTCTGGGGGCTTATTATTTATATTTTTACTTTTAGCTATGAATAAGTTGATTGGTTTATAGAAAGTATATTAAATGTGAGAAAGACACGTTTTATTATATATTAAAGTAGAATAGTTAAATCAAGGTGCTGAAGTCGATATGAAATTAACAGTTCCTGAGTTGAAGAGCTAATTTTCTACTTACAGGTCTGAGAATAAAGCTAGTAAAGCTCTTAAACTTAAAACAGATAGTTACAGATTGGAATATAGTTATTTCATACCTACTAACGTTAAAAAGAGCTGGTAGAGAGTATGCTTAGGACGCAATGGAAATTACTAAGCAGACTTAGTTTTTTAGAAGATGCTTTTAGAATGAGCTTACACCATGCTTATGAAGTATGGAGATGGATGAATCAAAAGGGATATTATCCAGTATATTTTGCTAAGCAATAAGCTGTGTAAACATGTATCAGACAATAGGCAAGTCTGAGTTTTAAATTCAATAAGTATTATTCTAAAATTTTGATCTTCAATTATAAATCTTAGATTATTAAATTTAAATTGATTAAAACTATATAATTATATAGTTTAATTTATAGCAATGAATAATCAATCTTGGTGGTGAGAAAATGGATTATTTCAATGGACATAAGATAATTAAAGTTGAAGGGGAATACACGGTAGTTTTATATTTGGATCAAGAATTAAATGAATTTGCAGAAGGTTTTGAAGATATCACAAGTCAGGAAAAGAAGAGTTTAGAGAATAGAATTAAAGAGTATATTCATACCAAACTACCAGATCTTAAGGTTAAAACAGTAAATATTATGTTAGGGTCATTACTTGTAGCTTCACTTCCTTTTGCTAATATTAACTTGGCCAATGCAGTTGAAAATAATCAAGCAGAGATGCAAAGTCTGTTCAATACTTATACAGTAAAACCAGGTGATACATTATATAATATTGCTAAAAAATTCAAGACTACTGTTGTTAAATTGAAGTCACTTAACAATTTAAATAAAGATATAATTTATGTTGGACAAAAGTTAGTGGTACCTGAAAAGAGAGCAAGCAGTTATATAGTACAAGCAGGTGATACTTTATACAATATTGCCATAGAACATAACCTAACTGTTGAGCAGTTAAAATTGCTTAATAATTTAGAAGATGATTTAATTTATATTGGTCAAGAGCTATATATTCCAAATAAAGCTAAGGTTGAAATTATTAATGCTTTACCCGATGAGACATTTAGTTTTGGGAAGCAGGGAGAGGGAGTTCTAAAAATACAGCAGGGATTAAATAGTTTGGGATATTCAATTATTGAAGATGGTATTTATGGAGCAACAACTAAGAAAGTAATTTTAGATTTTCAAAGTCAATATGAAGAACTAATAGAAGATGGAGTATATGGATCCAAGACAAGGTATTATTTGCAGCAAGCAATACTTACTGACCATATTATTGTATCAGATCCAAGTGATCTGTTAGTGGTAGTAAATAAAAATAATAGTCTTCCTTCTGATTATATTCCTAAAAATCTTGTTGTACCTGATGTCCCTTTTCCATTTGAAGAATTTCATCAGAAGAAATTGATGAGAGAGGATGCTGCTAAAGCACTTGAAACTTTATTTAGACAAGCTAAAAAGAAGGGCATTGAACTATATGCTACCTCAGGCTATCGATCTTATAATCGTCAAAAAGCAATTTTTACTTCAAAAGCAATGTCCCAAGGTTTAGAAAATGCTAATAAGTTTAGTGCTAAGCCAGGTGAGAGTGAGCATCAGACGGGCTTGGCAATGGATGTAACTAGCTCTAAAGTGAATTTTAGTTTAACTCAATATTTTGGAGATACTAAAGAAGGAAAATGGCTAAAAGATAATGCTCATAAATTTGGTTTTATTATTCGTTATCCACAAGGAAAAGAAGGGGTTACCGGATATGAATATGAACCTTGGCATCTTCGTTATGTTGGAGGGGGTTTATCAGAAGAAATTGCATATAATAACTCAACTTTAGAAGAATATCTAGGAATGGCTTGATGATTAATAGCTAGAAAACAGAGGGAATTATTCTCTCTGTTTTTTTAATTAAGCCAGATATTAAATTAGTATTTTTCATAGATATTATAGAGAAAGATTAATTTTAATTATATCTTGTTATGCTAATAATTGACATAAGTAATTATATTTATTATAATATTACTAAATGCTAATAGTTACTAATATTGCAAAGGGGGATTTCTATGAATATCTATGAATTTGCTATTGACTTTGAACAAGAGAATAGAGATTATTATCAGAAATGTGCTGAGCAGACCAAGGATGAAAATTTAAAAAGAATCTTTAATTATTTGACAGAAGAAGAAAAGAAGCATGAAAGAATTGTGAAGCAACTAATGAAAGAAGAGTCTGTTGGTGAAATTGAATCTGATATTTTGCCAAAGGTTAAGAAAGTCTTTAATGATATTGTTGAGAATATATCTATTAATACAGAAGAGCCACCACAAGAAGATATAAGCGTTTATAGAAAAGCTGTAGAGATGGAGCGAAGTAGCTATGAATTTTATAAATCAAAAGCAGAAGAGCTAGATGATTCATCAATTAAGGATAACTTTTTGAAGTTAGCTAAAGAAGAAAAACGCCATGAGATAATAATGGATAATATAGTTGAACATTTGGAAAGACCACTAAATTGGATTGAAGATGCAGAGTTTAATCATTTAGAGGCTTATTAAGAGGTTATTAATCAAATACTATAGTAGAAGTAGATTGAATTTAGGATTTAATCTATTATCTTAATTATATTAAAGTGTATTCTTTATGTTTATAGGCAATATAATCAAATTAAATTTATCTGATCTAATCAAAAATAGGTTTAGCAGTTGCTAAACCTATTTTTAATTAATTTTAGTTAGACATAATAAGATGAATTTTAGCAACTAAAATTTAAATTTATCAACTAATTTTGATAGCTCTGTAGACATTATTGCTAATTCTTGTGAGGAACTAACAATTTCTTGGGTAATAGCTGATTGTTCTTCGCTAGAAGCAGATACTTCTTCAGTATTAGCTGCAAATTCTTCAGTTACTGAAGATATATCATCTACGGTGTTTTTAATGTCATGACTCTTATCATTCATAATATCTATGTTAGAAGTTACACTTTGAATAACCTCATTTAGCTTGAAAGTAATCTTTTTAATATCCTTAAATCTATTTCCAGTATCTTCGATTGATTTAACACTATCATTAACTACTAATTCACTATTTTGCATCTGTTTTACAGCTTTAGCAACTTGATTTTGAATATTTCCGATTAATTTAGCTATATTACTAGTAGCTACTGAAGATTCTTCAGCTAATTCTCTGATTTCATCAGCTACAACAGCAAAACCACGTCCATGTTCTCCAGCTCTTGCTGCTTCAATAGCTGCGTTTAAAGCCAATAAATTGGTCTGTTCTGCTATACTACCGATTAAATTAACTATTTCATCAATTTTTTTGGAATGTTCTCCTAAAGAAAAGATGATTTCAGAAATATCTTTAGAACTAAGTTTTACTTTGTTAATTGTTTCAACGGAATGTTCAATAGCTTGATTACCTGACTTTACATCCTCTAAAACATCATTATAAATTTGTGTCATACTTGTAGTTTTATTCTCAATACTTTCAATTTCAGAATTCAAATCTCCAATATTAGCTGATATATTTTCAATTTGAGAAGAATTTTCTTCAGCACCAGTAGCTATTTCTATAACAGATTTGGTGATCTGACTTGAACCCTCGCCCATCTGTTCTCCTGCAGCAGATAATTCTTCACTAGAGGCTGTTAAGTTTTCTACAGATTCACTAATATTCATTACCATTTCTTTTAAATTCTTAGACATATTATTAAGTGCTGCTCTCAACTGTCCAATTTCATCTTCAGATTTCACCTCTAATTTTTCAAGCTCTAAATTACCTTCAGCTATTTGATTAGCAAAGTTTGCTGCTTCTATCATTGGATTAGATAACTTAAGTGCAACAAAGTAGAAGGCAATGATAATTAATACAGATATAACTGAACTAAATAAAAGTACATGGTTAAAAGTTTCAGATATCATTTGATCAACAAATTCTTTAGAAGCTCCTACATACCAAATTCCGATAATATCTCCTTGAGCGTTTTTAATAGGTGTATATCCAGTCTGATAAATATGCCCTACTACATTAGCCTCTCCATAATAGTCTCTACCTTCTTTTAAAACTCTTCTTTCAACTTCCTCAGAAACAAAGGTTCCTACTTGTCTTATGCCATTTTTCTTAACATTTGTTGCTACTCTCTTATTCTTAGCGAAAATTGTTACTGTATCGTTGGTTAAATTACCTATGTGGTCTACAATAGCAAAATTATTATTAATTAATACTTCCCCTTTATATAGCTTATCACCTTCAAGACGCCAATCTCCTGGAAATTCTTTTTCAATAATATCATAACCTGTTGCTAAGTCTGTTTCTACCTTAGTGATTGCTACTTTTTTGGCTTGATCGGTAATTACAAGTTTGACTACAAATAAGCTTGCACCTAATAGTAATATTATGCTAGTGATAATCATGAATAATAGTTTCATTTTTAAAGACATTTTCTTAATTGATTTCATTAGAATCCCTCCCCTTAGATAAGCTACTAAAAATAATTAATTAATATTAATATTGATTATATTAATAATTCTTCGTTTATTTACTAAAATCCTTTGAAATTAAATATTATTAAATGATAATTTATTAACAATACTAAGGTTTAATAAAGAGCTTTAGTATAAAGGGATAGGAGTATAATAGTATAAGAAGAATAATATTATTCGAGTGAATATCAAAAGATTGATCTGGAATTTATTTTAAGAAGTTATAATTTAGGTTTGGAAATCTGATAGAAGTTAATAGAGATAGATAGAAAAAGTAGGAGTTGTAAAGAAGATAATAGAGTCATCTAATCTTAAAATAAAATCTAAGTTAAAGTAAAGTTAGATGAGAGTGACTATTAAGCAGTAGATAAGATAACTTGCACATGTTATTATTACGTTATGTGAATATGGTTTTATATTTAAAGTAAATTCTAGGGTTATATGTCTATAAAATATAAAGTTTTATTTAAGAAAGTAATTAGGTAGTTGAAATAAATTTTCAACCACCTAAAGTAATATCTTGTTGCTTATACCAGTCAAGTGCATCATAAAAATGTTGAGGTTCAAAATCTGGCCAATAGCTATCAACAACGTAAAAATCTGAGTAAACTGATTGTGCTGGTAGAAATCCACTGAGTCTTCTTCTTTCTCCCCAACGAATTATTAGATCAATTCTTGAGATATCTCTTGATTTTAGAGATCCTATAATGCTTTTTTTAGATTTCCCATCTTTTGCACTTAAAGCGCTTAGATCCCAATGCCATCCATAGTTAACTAGCAGATTAACTTTCATACCTCCTTGACCAAAATTAATTCTTTTGGTATAAGGTAGTAATTCTTCTGGAAACTTATCTGACTCGGTATTACCTAAGACTAACAAAGAAGTATCTTCTTGGCTTAGTAACTTTACAGCATTAATACATTCTTGAGTAAAGGCTTTAGTTTGTTCATTCTTTCTTTTTGTATTGTCCATAGTAAATCCATAATAAGTTAACTCCTTAACACCTATTTCTTGACATAATTTAAATAACTGTAATCCTGGAAGAAGACCATGATTGTATCCTTCAGACTTTGGCAGCCCATTTTTTACAGCCCAACGCCTATTTCCATCAGGGATTACTCCAATATGATTTGGAATTCTCATTTTTGTTCCCTCCTGCAATAAATACTAAAGTTATTATCATCATTTTGAGTAGATATTATTCTTGAATAGTTATAATTTCTAGAGTTATTGTTGATATTTAACACAAGAAAATTATTGTCTTTTATGATAGAGATTGCGACACTTTTTATAATGGAGAATTGATAATTTATAATTAAAAGATTTCAAACTGAAAAAATTTTTGTTTGAACAAAGCAAATATTATCTAGGACTAATAGTAACAATGTAATGTTTGAATTAAAACTTCTATATTTCTTAACCTCAATAGGTGTTGATTGTGGAGTGAGCTCTGCCACGAAGGGTTATTTCCTCAAACCCGGAGGTATAATTTTTTTCTTACTTTTTTAAAAGTAAAAAATGCTTCTTTATACTCAAAATGCATAATTATCCCTATAATTTGAGAGCTTCACAACCAATTTTCTTTAATCCAATTGATTACAGGAGTTAGATCCTCTTTTTCTGCTAATTCAATTAAATCAGGAACTTTTTCATAATCATCAAGGTCAATGTGATTTACTAAAGTAGGGTTTAAACGAAAATAATTATCTCCTAAGAGTTGTGAAAGAAAATATACATCTACTTCTGTTGCACCATCTAATAATATTTCTAAAAGTGGAAAGGAAGTAGGAGAAAAAGGATTAAATGTCCATTGTATGATACCCCAGTTTTCAGTATCCTCGGTAATTTTATTATTACTAAATCCTGTGCCAATGGATAATAGACTTATATTGTCAAGCATTTGGTCACCGGCTTGAGAGTCTTTTGCAAAGGCTAAAGCTGATGTACTTGGATTATTAATTACTACTCCACCATCGATATAATTATTATGAGAGGGAAAATAGGTGGGTGCTGCACTGCTAGCAAGTGCTACATCTAAAACCGATGTATTTGCATTTTCAGAGTTAGGAAAGTTGTTAAAGAATGTTGGGCACCAATTATTATATTTATCATTAAATATTTTAAATGAGGGAATGACAACTTTTTTGTTTAATCCTTTTAAAGTTAATTCTTGAGGAAAGATATTATTTAGTATAGCTTTTAAGTTATCATTATCATAACGTGGTATGAGTAAATTTATTCTAGGAAAAGAGAATATTGACTCTAGATTTTCTAAGGAATACATATTTACAACATCTTCAGCAGTCTTTCCATAAGCTAGGGCAAGAGCAATAAAAGAACCAGTCGATGTCCCAGCAAATAAGTCAGTTAGCTTAAGTAGTTCTGGTATCTCTTCAGCTAACCTTTTTAGTAATCTTGCAGTTAGTACTCCTTTAACTCCCCCTCCATCAAAACTTATAATTCTGTATTTTGAAATTATCTTCACCTCCTTTGAATTTATTTGATCTAATGATCTTCTATAGATATTTTATTCATGATTAATGAAATATTTTATTCATTTTTAAGATTAAATTTAGATTTTATTAATTTATAATATTAGAAATTATGCATAAATGATTGTAGAAGTGGAATATAAATTAAAAAAGTTAATTTTTATATTAATATCATTTTATTTCCAAAAATAATTAAGGAGGATTTAGATGAATTCATTATTAATTGCTATTCTTACTTTTATTGCTTACTTAATTGCCTATAGACTTTATGGAACTTTTATTAGTGATCGACTCTTTACCCCAGATCCTGATAGCCTTACTCCAGCCCATGAATTTAAAGATGATGTAGATTATGTACCTACTAATAAGCATGTTCTTTTTGGCCACCATTTCACATCTATTGCAGGGGCAGCACCTATTGTTGGACCTGCTATTGCAGTTATTTGGGGTTGGTTACCTGCTTTATTATGGGTAATCTTTGGATCTATTTTTATGGGGGCTATACATGACTTAGGAACATTAATTATATCTAGTAGGAAGAAGGGGAAATCAATTAGTGAAGTTACTAAAGATATAATAGGAACAAGGGCAAGATATTTATTTTTGATTGTAATGTTCTTCTTATATTTGATGGTAATATCAGTGTTTGCTTTAGTTATAGCTACCTTATTTATGAATTATCCTGAGACTGTATTTCCTATTTGGATGGAGATTCCTACAGCAATACTAGTGGGCTATCTAGTTTATCGCAAAAATGCTAATATTAAAGTTGCTTCGTTATCTGCTTTATTATCACTATATATTTTTGTTTTTATTGGACAGTATATTCCTTTTCAAATGCCAGGAATAATTATGGGTAGTCCTTTATTAACTTGGGTATTTGTCTTATTTATCTATGCTTTTATTGCTTCGTTATTACCAGTTTGGACCTTGTTACAGCCACGAGATTTTATTAATTCCCATCAACTATATGTCGGAATGATACTAATGTTTCTTGGAATGTTGGTGGCTAGACCAGAGATTGTTGCTCCAGCAGTTAATACAGATGTAGTGGGTGCTCCCAACTGGATACCTTTCTTATTCATTACAATAGCTTGTGGAGCTATATCAGGCTTTCATAGTGGGGTAGCGTCAGGTACTACTGTTAAGCAATTAGACAATGAAAAAGATGCTAAAATGATTGGTTATGGAGGAATGTTGGCTGAAGGTATGTTATCAATCTTTGCAATTTTAGCTGCAACAGCCGGTTTTGCTTCTAAAGCTGCTTGGACAGAACATTACTCTAGCTGGAGTGCTGCTTCTGGCTTAGGAGCAAAGGTAGGGGCTTTTGTTGAGGGGGCAAGTACATTTATTACTTCTATAGGAATACCAGAAGGATATGCTACAGCAATTGCTGGTGTTTTAATTGTAAGTTTTGCCGGGACTACATTAGACTCTGCTACTAGAATTCAAAGTTATATTATTGGAGAATTAGCAGAAGGGATGGGATTTAAAAAGCTAAGTAAACGTTTACCATCAACATTAATTGCTGTAGCTACAGCTTTTATATTAGCTACAATTAATGGTGGTAAAGGTGGGTTAATATTGTGGCCGCTATTTGGAACTACTAATCAATTGCTAGCTGGATTAACTCTATTAGCTATTACTGTCTATCTATATAAAGCCAAAAAACCAATTCTTTATACAATTATACCAATGATCTTTTTACTAGTAATGACTTCTTGGGCAATGGTAATTAATATACAAAACTATTTAAGTAATCAAAATATAATATTGATTGCTTTTAGTATTTGTATCTTGATATTAGAACTTTGGATGATAGCTGAAGCAATTATAGCATTTAGATTGGCCAAGAATGAAAAATTAGCAAGTTCGGAAGTTATTAATTCATAAAAGAAACAGCTCTCCTTAATTAAGGAGAGCTGTGTTTATAGTTAAATTAATAATCTACTTTAATTCCAAAAGCAAAACCTTGTTTAGATTCAATAGAAGAACCAATGGCTCTATAACTGAGATGAGCTCTAAAGTTATCTATGATTTTAAATTCCATTCCAACTTGACTATCTAAAACCCAGCCACCTTTTTCACGAGGATCATAAGCTATCTCAATATTAGAGAATAAATTACGCTTCTCCCAACGTGAACGACTTAGTAAGCCAAAAGTAAGGTAAGTTTTATTAAGATCTACAGTATTAGTCCCTGCTTGATCAAATACTTCCCCTTCATAGGTTTTCAGTCCGATTTGCACAGCATTAAGAGAATTTGGAGTTACAAACAAATCATGTCTAGGTATATATTGATAGCTAATATCTAGAATAGGACCTGAAAGATTATATTCTGTTTCATCAGAATAACCATCATAACTAGGAACTAAAAAATTCATATTAGGGTCACTACCATCGGAATCTTCTCCATCAGCCATAGTCAATTTAAAATTAATAGAAGAATTTTCGCTAATACCTAAGCCAATTAAAAATGATTGTAAACTTATTCTAGTATCTGCATTAAAATTATCTACTTTAAAAGTATGTTTTCCTTTTCCAGTAGTAAAGGTTGCATAAGAATTATTAGTAAAAATAATTACAAGTACAAGTGTTAAAAAGATTGTTATCTTTTTTTTCATTTAAATATTCTCCCTTCATTAGCTCTTCAATTATAGTATAAATACTATAATTTTAATAAAATTTATACTTAATTATTCGTATATCTCTAATATTCTAGAAGAAGTAAAAATCTCCTTCTTTTTAATTATTATAAAATTACTATCAATAATAAAAGATTTTTTTGCAGGAAAATATTAAATAGAGATAGAATAGATAATTTGAGTAACTTTAAAATTGGAAGGGGTAAGATAATGAAATTAATCAAAAACACTGTACTTTTATTAGTAGTAGGATTGTTTTTAATAATTTTTAGTGGTGTTTCGGCAGCATCAACTTTAAACTTAGGTGAAGAAGTTTATAAATTTAAAATGACAAATGTCAACTCTAATGATGGAGATTATATGCAGTTTAATTTGGGTTATGGTTTAAATAAATATAGTGGCTATGGTTTGTCAATTGTTGCTCCTTATAATAAGGATGATAATCAAGCCCAAGATGACACACAAGATACAGGACAGACTAATCAATCGGCTCAAGAAAGTGAAGATAGTAAAAGTTCTTTTGTAGAATTAGAATATCAATTTATACCAGAGTCTAAGCAAGATGAAAGAAAAGAATTCAATTATGCTTTTAAAATAGGAGGAGTAAGTGGTCATGTCTTTGATGGCTCTGATGCAGGAGTAAAGGCAGGATTTATAATTGAAAAGGAATTTGAAGATAAATTGTTCTATTTTGACGGAGATATAATTAGTGCTTCAACTATGCTTGTTGATGGTGAATTTGGGGTCTGTGGTGAGATAGGAGAAGGTATATTGGGGATAATTGGTTTTAAAGCAATTGTTAGTGATGATGAAGAGTTAGATGTTGTTAGAGGAGTTAATTATGGAATTAGGGTTGACTTTTAAGTGATAGAGTTGATTAGGTAAATAAGTTTCTTCTTAAATTTGTAATATTTGAATATATAATAACCACTAGGGGCGTAATATATTACGCCCCTAGTGGTTATTATAAGAATAAAATATTAAAATAAAAAAAGGAATTATAAAATTTATATAAAATAATATATAGTTGTGATATCTTTGTTAATATTGAGGAGGGTTAAAATGAATTATTTTACAAGAAAGAAAGTAAAAGATATTTTAAGTGGCCAAGTAGAGGATATGTCTAATGTAACTGTGTTAGGTTGGGTTAGAACTAAGAGAGTTTCTAAGAATATTGCTTTTATAGAGATTAATGATGGAAGTACATTAGAAAATTTACAAATAGTGATTTTAAATCCTGAAGAATTTGAAGTATTAAATGATATTAATACAGGGAGTAGTCTAAAGATTGTAGGGTATTTAGATGAGATAAAAGGTAGAGAGCAAAGTGTAGAGATGAAGGCAGAAAAAATAGAGATAGTTGGTGATTGTCCTTCAGACTATGAATTACAGAAAAAGAGACATTCCTTTGAGTATTTAAGAGAAATCGCCCATTTAAGACCAAGAACTAATACTTTTGGCGTGGTTAATAGATTTAGAAGTAAGATGTCATATGCAGTACATAAATTCTTTCAAGAAAGAGGATTTAATTATATTCACACTCCGATTATTACAGCCAATGATACTGAAGGAGCAGGAGAGATATTTAGAGTAAGTAATTTTGATTTAGAAAATCTACCATTAACTGACAAAGGAGAAGTTGATTATAGTCAAGATTTCTTTGGGGAAGAGACCGGTTTAACTGTTAGTGGACAGTTAGAAGCTGAAGTTTTAGCCTCTGCCTTAGGTGATGTATATACTTTTGGACCTACTTTTAGAGCAGAGAATTCAAATACAGCCCGTCATGTAGCAGAGTTTTGGATGATTGAGCCTGAAATGGCTTTCTGTAATTTAGAAGAGAATATGCAGGTTATTGAAGACTTCTTAAAGTATCTATTCAAATATGCTTTAGAAGAATGTAAAGAAGAGATGGCATTCTTCAATAAGTGGATTGCTGATGATAACAGGGTAGAGAAATTAGAAGAGCTTATTGAAAGTGATTTTGATAGGGTGAGCTATACTGAGGCTATTGAAATCTTAATAGAAGCAGAGCAAGATTTTGAATATGATGTCGAATGGGGAATTGATCTTCAGACAGAGCATGAAAGATATCTAACTGAAAAGCATTTTAAAAAGCCAGTTATGGTAACTGATTATCCACGTGAGATTAAGGCTTTTTATATGAGGTTAAATGATGATGGAAAGACTGTAAGAGCAGTTGATTGTTTAGTGCCAGGAATTGGAGAAATTGTTGGGGGTAGTCAACGTGAAGAGAGATATGATGTTTTAGTTAAGATGATGGAAGAAGATAATATGGAATTGGATCAATATGATTGGTTTTTAGATTTAAGGAAATATGGAACTGTACCACATTCTGGTTTTGGTTTAGGTTTTGAAAGAATCTTAATGTATATTTCTGGGATTAATAATATTCGTGATATTATTGCCTTCCCAAGAACTCCAGGCAATGCAAAATTTTAATTTATAAATTTTAATTTATAAATTTTAATAAAAGTAGAGGCTCTTTGAAGAGCCTCTACTTTTATTATTAGAAGGAACGTTTATATTATTGTAGTTATTTAGATATACTAAGCTTAAATAGCTTAGAAGGTGATAGGTCAAAAAGTCTGCTCGCAAACCTCGTGGGCTTGCCCCGAGGATAGAGCAGACGGTCTTAAATTTTATTTTTGGTATTTTTCTCTTACTGCATTTTCAATAAGACTATTAATTGGAATACCAGTATCTTTACTAATATCTCTAACAATATTCATTAATTCTTCATCAATAGTAGTACTAATTTGTTCTCTATTAACTTTGTTCTTAGGTCTAGCCATTTTAAAATCTCCTTGCAGTTTTATATATAAGGAGGTGAGTTGTCAATGACTATCAGAGAAAAAGCCTACAAATTTAGATTATGCCCTAATAAAGAACAGAGAATATTAATCAATAAATCAGTAGGTTGTGCTAGATATGTTTATAATCANTTNTTAGATAAAGCTAAAGAAAATGAATATCAATCATACTCAAAATTTTCTAAACAACTAACTCAACTAAAGAAAGAAATAGAGTGGTTAAAAGAGCCAGATAAATTCAGCTTGCAAAATGCACTTAAAGACTTAGATAGAGCTTTCAAGAATTTCTTTAGTAAAAAATATGATTTTCCTAAATTTAAGTCTAAGAAAAATCCTAAAAACTCCTATCGTACTAATAAATTCACTAGAAGAAGTGGAACTACCAATATTGAGGTTAAGAATAATAAAATTAAATTACCTAAATTAGGTTGGATTAAGTTTAGAAAATCTAAAGAGGTCAAAGGCGAGATATTGAATGTAACAGTAACTAGAACTAATACAGATAAATATTATATTTCAATAGCAGTTAAAGAGAAAATTGAAGAATTACCTAAAGTAGATAAGCAAATAGGAATAGATTTAGGACTTAAAGAGTTTGCTATTATGTCAGATGGTGAGAAGATAGCTAATCCTAGAGTACTAAAGAAATATGAGAAAAAGATTGCTAGACTAAATAAAAGTTTAGCTAGAAAAGAAAAAGGGTCTAATAATTGGTATAAAGCTAAAAAGAAACTAGCTAAGGTTCACGAAAAGGTGGCTAATATTAGACTAGATTTTCTTCATAAGTTGTCAACTAAGCTAATTAAGGAAAATCAACTTATAGCAGTTGAAACTTTAAAGGTGAAGAATATGCTTAAAAATTCTAAGTTAGCGGATTTATCACGTGGGTTTTCAATGAAAACCCTAAGGAAATCCATATCAGATGTTAGTTGGAGTAAGTTTATTGAATTGTTAACTTATAAAGCTAAATGGTATGGGAGGAATTTGGTTAAGATAGATACTTTCTTTGCCAGTAGTCAATTATGTAGCAACTGTGGCTATAAGAACGAGAAAGTTAAAGACTTAAAGATTAGAAAATGGGAATGTCCAGAATGTAAAGATATACACGATAGGGACATTAACGCAAGTTTAAATATCTTAAACGAAGGATTAAAAATAAAGGCAAGTAGCACTTAGGATATGTACCGTTGGACTAACGGGAAGTTACGCTTAGGAGATATGAGTAGTGGGTACACTCTCAGCCTAAGAATCCTCGTGGGCTTGCCCCGAGGAGGGTCAAAGGATGTTCTTTAATATAATTATTGGGTTTATACTACCTTGGATATTGGGATTTAGACTCTATAAGAGAGCTCCTAAAATTATTCTATTTATTGCTCCAATCAGTTCAGTGATAGCTCATATAATTAATGAGTTAGCTGTTCATTATCGTTTTTGGAAGGTTAAGCCTTTTGGATATGGTGATTTTTCTCGTCTGCCCTTTGATATAGGTTTATATGCTGTGCTTGGAAGTTTAGCAATTTATTTGATCCATTATCAAAGAATAAATGAATATTTAGTTGTTTTATTCTTTGCTTTTCTTACTACGATTGGAGAATTGATTATGGTTTTGATCAAGAGAGTGGATTATTTTAAGGGCTGGAATATTTATTTAACCTTTTTTTCTTATTTAATTGCTTATATTTTGGTTTATATCTATTATCAAAAGATAAGAAATCAAAAATTATGACAGTTAATATTCATGTCATGAATATTAACTGTCATTTTTAATTTAGTTATTAATAGAAAAAATATAGTTCAAAGATTATTTTAGGGTATTAAAATAATAATTATATGATCATATTAATTATTATGTAGCTAGAAAATTTTAAAATTGAAAATTAAAGAATATCATCTATTGCTTTATTTTTTTTGTTTATAATTATATTTTTGAGTTATTTTTATTCTTTTATAATTATATGACCATAAAAGTAAAAAAATGTGTTATTATGTCTTGATTTGCATCTTGTAGCACCATATAATGATAGTAATGGATTAGTGTTAATCAGATTTCAAAGGAGGATTAAGATATTGAATAAATCAAAGTACTTAATTAATGTTGATGAAGAATCATGTGTAAATTGTCATCGTTGCATAGCAGTCTGCCCCACAAAGTTTTGTAATGATGGAAGTAAAGATTATGTTACTGTAAATCCTGATTTATGTGTTGGTTGTGGTAACTGTTTGGATGCTTGTGATCATAATGCTAGAGTTATTATAGATGATTTTGAAGATTTTATGGCTGATCTAAAGCAAGAAAAGATGGTTGCTATTGTAGCACCAGCAATTGCAGTTAATTTTCCTGATGATTATTTGAGATTTAATTCTTGGTTGAAATCTTTGGGTATTGAGGCAGTATTTGATGTATCTTTTGGGGCTGAACTGACTGTTAAAAGTTATTTAGAATATATAAAGAGAGAAGATCCAAAATGTGTAATAGCTCAACCTTGTCCTAGTTTAGTTAATTATATTCAGATCTATAAACCTGAATTGATTGATTATTTAGCGCCTTATGATAGTCCAATGTTACATACAATTAAGATGATTAAAGAATTTTATCTAGAATATAAGGATCATAAAATTGTAGCCATCTCTCCTTGTGTGGCTAAGAAGAGAGAATTTGAGGAGACTGGTTTTGGTGATTATAATGTTACTTTTCATAGTTTAGCAGAGTATATTAAATTAAATGTTAACTTAAATAGTTTTGCTGAAGAAGATTATAATAACCCTTCAGCTGAAAGAGCTATTTTATTTCCTAAGCCTGGTGGCTTACTAGCAACTGCTAAGCGAGAGCTTCCTGAGCTTGAGAATAGGACAAGAAAGATTGAAGGTACAGAAATTATATATGAATATTTGGATAAATTAGGGGAGTCTATAAAAAAAGATTTTAATCCATTACTAATTGATTGTTTAAATTGTGAATTTGGTTGTATGGTAGGAACTGCCGTTTCTACAGAACAAAAAGAAGCTAATATAGATGAGATAGACTATTTGATTCAAAAGAGAAATGAAGAGATGCAGAGAAGATATAAGCAAGATAAAAGTTTTATTGCTAAAAAACAGGGTAAAATGGAGTTGGAGAAGGTTCTTAATGAGAAGTGGGATGAAGAGCTTTATAGAAGAAAATATAAAGATTTGAGTTCTAATTATAATCTAAAGAATCCTAGTGAGAAAGAGTTAGATAATATTTATAATCAGATGAAGAAGTATAATCAAGAAGATAGAGAGATTAACTGTAATAGTTGTGGTTATTTTAGTTGTGAAGATATGGCTAGAGCAATCCATAATAATTTAAATAAAAAGGAGAATTGTCACTTCTATAAGAGAGATTTAATACGGGAGCGTAAAGATTTATCTACTGAGCATATTGAAAAAATAGCTGATAGTGTGGAGAATTTATCTGCTACAATGGAAGAGTTAGATGCTTCTAATGAAACTGTTGTTCATAAGTCAGAGATAACGGCCCAGAAGGCTAATAGATCATTAAATTTCTTAGATAGATTAGTAGGAGATGCAGTTGACTTAGATAAAAATGTAGATGATTTAGATAGAATTGTAGAAGCAATTACTGCTATTGCTGAACAGACCAATTTATTGGCATTAAATGCATCTATTGAAGCGGCTAGAGCTGGTGAGGTAGGGAAAGGATTTGCTGTAGTGGCTGAAGAAATAAGAGCTCTTGCTGAACAATCTAAGGATGAAGTTGAAAAGATAAAGCCTTTTTCTCAAAATTTACAATCTGAGTTTGAAACAATCTTAGTAGGAGCTAAAGAATCTTTATCAAATATAAAGGATAGTGTAGAGAATAGCGAAGATATAGTGGCTTCTACAGAAGAGATAGGAGCTGTAATTGCTGAAGTAAATCATGAAGTTGAGAATCTTAATTATGCTAATAGAGATTTTTTAAATCAGTTAGCTGAAGATAATGAAGACTAAAAAAAGAATATCTGCTTTAAGAAATTTTATTTTGGACTTATATTTTGCTGTGTCAAATTTAAGTTGCCTATTCTATTATTGTATAAATTGCAATATAAAATGCACGGTTTTTTATTTACTCAATACCTCATAAATTTTAAGCTGCCTTTAACTGTTCTTCAAATATATAATTTGCATTCTTAAACCCAAACATTTTTCGTGGATAATTATTTATCCATCGCTCAATTCTTTTAACTTCATTTCTGCTAATATTCTTAAAGCTACTTCCTTTTGGTAAAAACCTTCTAATCATTTTATTTAAATTCTCATTACTACCTCTTTGCCAAGAACAATAAGCATCAGCATAATATTGACTAGTTCTTGAGATATCACTTCCTGTAAAGGAAGTTTCTATCCCTTCATAATCATAGAATTCTTTACCATTATCTGTAGTTATAGTTTTAAATAAGTCTCTAAATTTTCTAACTCCTATTCTTCTTTCTACGCGATCTAATCCTTTTATTACAGATTCTTGAGTCTTATTAGGTATTAGTTCTATTATTTCTTTGCGACTATATCTCTCTGTTAAAACTAATAAAAAGGGCTCATCTTTACCTTTCCTACCCTCTACTAAGTCCATTTCCCAATGACCTATTTCTGACCTTTTATCAGCTTCCTTAGGCCTATCTGATATCTTTCTTCCCTCTTTTCTCCTTTTTGTTGATTCTTTTTCTTTCTGTTTAGATTTATTAGTCTTTTTATATCTACCATAAACCAAATCTTCTCTATCTATAAACAGAATGCCTTTATCTATATAATTATATATCGTCTTCCAATGTATTTTAATTTCAAACCCATCATCCTCTTTAATCATCTCTGCAATTACCTCTGGAGAATAATTTCCTTTTATTTTTTCTTCTATGAATTCAGCTAATTGATGATCTTTTCCTATTTTAATCTTAGCTCCTTTAGCAGTCGCATTGTTATCATATAAGTTTTGAGCTATATCAGCATCGTATTCTATTCTTTTAGTGTAATCTGAATTTAATAATACAAGCTTTCCCCTTTCAATTTCTCGACTTATTGTCGTCCTATGCCTCCCTAACTCTCTTGCTATTGCTGTCTTCGATTTGTTTTGTATATTATATAAATGTTCTATTATCTTTCTCTCTTCCCACTTTAAATGTTTTCCTTTTCTACTTTTTGTGTTATAATTATTTTGGCACATATTTAATACCTCCAATGTTTGCTTTGGTCAGTTAACATTATATATGAGGTATTAATGTGTGTCATTTTTTATTTTTTGAACTATCCGTGCATTTAATTATACAATGCACCCTATTCTATTATTGCTAAATCTAATAAGAAACTACCGAATTTATTCGGTAGTTTCTTATTTTTTGATGTATATTTTAAATTTGTTTTTAGAGTTGTTTATTTATAATTAAAGAGTACTTGTCTAAAAATATTTAATATAACTTAATCGTATTTTCTGATAGAATTGAGTTAATAGATATAAGTATGTTTCTATAGTTTATTCTAAATCTTAGAAAAAATTAAATTTAATAAATTTCTATTGATTATTTATTAAGTCTTTTAATTATTTAATTTCTGGAAAGTAATTATAGAAGGATTATCTTTAAGTAGAGTGAATTTAATAAATTAGAGGAAGTAAATTTTAATATAACTGAGGTGTAGAGATGGATAAAAATACTCTATTAAAAGAAGTCAAAGAGATTTATGATATAATTTTAAAACATTATCAAGAAAAATTTAATCTAAAATTAGAAGAAGTAGACTTTAAGAAGCAGATTGAAGAGTATCAAAAAATAGATAATATTACTTCTAAAAAAGAAAAGGCAGATTGGATTAATAATTTCTGTATCAAAGCTAGCTTATTATTTACTATTAAATTATTATTTTTAAAATTCTGTGAAGCAGAGTCTATAATAGATAGTAGTAAGTTAAAAGATTACTCTTTATCTAATATATTTGAGCTAGTCTTTAATAAGTTTTCAGATAGATTAGAGTTTGATAATAAATGGGACTTGTTAGAAGTAGATCAGGAAATTTTAGAGATGATAAATTATAAGCTAGATCATTATGATTTTAATTTTTTTACTAAAGGTTTATTGGGAGAAGTTTATCAATATTTGACATCACAAGATATTAAAAGGCAGATGGGTCAAGTCTATACTCCAGAAGTTATTGTCGATTATATTTTAGAGGAGAGTATAAAAAAAGTTAATATTATAGCTAATCCTTATATTAAAATTTTAGACCCCTCTTGTGGAAGTGGGTATTTTTTAATTAGGGCTTATGATATCTTATTTGAAAAATATATCAATGCTTTAGATCAATTAGTAGCCAAATATCCAGAAGAGAATTGGAGTAAGGATATTATTCATCAGCATATTCTGGCTTATAATCTCTATGGAGTAGATATTGATAGCTTTGCTTTGCAACTAACTACTATTTCATTATTGTTTAAAGATATTAATCAAGATATAAGTGAAGTAAATATTATTCAAGGTGATATGTTAAAGCTAGATTTGAAAGAGGAATTTGATTTTATTATCGGTAATCCACCCTATGTTGGACATAAGGAGATAGACAAAGAGTATAAATTGTGGATTAAGAAGAATTATTCTGTTTATAATGACAAAGCAGATCTGTCTTATTGTTTCTTAGAAAAGGGATTAGATTTATTGAAGGATGATGGAGAATTAATGATTATTACTTCTCGATATTTTTTAGAGGCACCTATGGGAGGGAAGCTGAGAAGTTATTTGAAAGAATATAGTAATATTTTATTTATATTTGATTTTCATGGTTTACAGGTCTTTAAGAGTGCTATTGTAGATTCAGTTATTTTAAGGTTGAAACCAAAAGAGAATAGGAATAATTTAATTGAAGTTATAAAATTAAATAACAAAGCCCAGTCTTTTCATGGAAAAGAGATAATTAATGATATCTCAGCAGGTAGATTAAGAGAATATTATCAATCTTTTAGTGTGAATCAAGATGAGTTAGATGATATAGGTTGGAGATTATTGTCAGGTAAAGAATTAGATATTTGTAATAAGATAGAGGAACTTTCAGATTATTCTTTGAGGGAGATTTGTAATAGTTTTCAAGGTATTATTACAGGCTATGATCAGGCTTTTATTCTCTCAAGTGAAGAAATAGAAGAAGTAGAGATAGAAAAGGATTTACTCAGACCTTGGATTAAAAATCGGCATATTAACTCTTATATAGTAGATCAATCTGAAGATTATTTGATTTATACTGATCAAATAGAAGAGATTAATGATTTCCCTAAAACAATGGCTTATTTAGATGATTTCAAAGAGAGATTAAGTAAAAGGCGTGAATGTAGAAAAGGAATAAAAGAATGGTATAATCTCCAATGGGGAAGAAGTGAAGAGATTTTTAATACTAGAAAGATAGTTTATCCTTATAAAGCAGCAGAGAATAGGTTTGCAATTGATGAAGGAAATAACTATTGTAGTGCAGATGTTTATTTATTATTAATGAAGAATGATTTCAAGAATAAAATTACTCTAGAATTTTTAATTGGACTACTAAATTCTGATTTATATCAATTTTATTTTAAGAGTTTTGCTAAAAAAATGAGTTATGAGTTATATGACTATTACCCCAATAAAGTTTTAGAATTAAAATTAAAACTTGGAGATCAGATGCAGGAAATAGAGGAATTAGTCAGAAAGATCCTTGGATTAAAGCAAGAATTAAAAAAATTATCTTTTTTATCTTTTTTAGATAAAGAGTATGGTACTTCAGAGGAGTTATGTAATCAATATATTATTTTTCATAAAAACACCTTAAAATTAAAAAGTGAATCAAAAGACTTGGAAGGAGTTTTAAATTACTTAATTTATAATATATATCATCTAAATAATGAGGAGATTAAATTAGTTAAAGATAAACTAAGAGATGATAGTTATGGAATCTTGGAGGAAGAGCTTTTAGATAATAATTATAATTTTAGAATTAAAAATAGATTCAAATTAATTGATAAATTAAGTCAGAAATTAAGTAGAGAAAGATTTATTAATTTATATCATCAAGAAGAGAAAAAATTAGAAGAGATTGCTAAAAAAGTAGGCTGTGAATATCAAACCTTGGCCTTATTACAAGAAGAATATGCTAAGTCTAGTACAGATAAGTATCAGTATTATAACTATAAAGAGTTAAAGCAAGCAATAAAAGAATATTTAGCAAAAAAAGTTGAGAAAATATTAAATAAGGTTAGTTCATATTTAACACTAAAGCAGTTATATCAAAGCTTAAAAGTTGAAATAAATACAGTGAAATTGAATATATTATTAAATCTTCTTGATCGGAAAAAAGATAATAAATTAATATTAAAAGATGTCATCTTTGCTAGAAAATATACTTGGAGAGAGTATCAAAAAAGGAAGAAGAATAACTTGAAGTTAAGATTAAAGTTTATTAACTATGAGAAATACAATTTTGGTTTGAGCTATTGGTCTAATCAGAAACATAAATTGTATTTTAAAGAGAAGTATGAAGAGTTTAGAGAAGAGGACTTAAAAAAGGCAAATAAGTATTTAGAAGTATTAAAAAATATAAACTAAATGTAAGGCAGTAGAGTTTAAGTAACTTTACTGCTTTATTTTCTTTACATGCAGAAATTTATTATTATAAATTCATTTGAATTGATGATAATAATAGATAGGAGATAGGAGATAGGAGATAGGGGATAGGGGATAGGGGATAGGAGATAGGAGATAGGAGATAGGAGATAAGAGATAAGAGATAGGAGATAGGAGATAGGAGATAGGAGATAGGAGATAGGAGATAGGAGATAGGAGATAGGAGATAGGAGATAGGAGATAGGGGATAGGAGATAGGAGATAGGAGATAGGGGATAGGAGATAGGAGATAGGAGATAAGAGATAAGAGATAAGAGATAGGAGATAGGAGATAGGAGATAAGAGATAAGAGATAAGAGATAAGAGATAAGAGATAAGAGATAAGAGATAAGAGATAAGAGATAAGAGATAAGAGATAAGAGATAAGAGATAAGAGATAGTAACTAGTGACCAGTAATCAATAAGCAACTTCAAAATGATTGAGGTGAATTAGTTTTATGAATCTATTTATAAGAACAATTTTCATCTATTTTTTAACCTTAACAGCTATGAGATTAATGGGCAAAAGAGAGATTGGCGAACTAACTCCTTTTGATTTGGTAGTTTCTTTGATGATAGCTGAATTAGGAATTATTTTAATTGAGGATAAAAGTGCTAGTATTTCAGATGCAATTATTCCAATTGCTACCTTAGCGAGTGTAGAGATAATTATGTCTTATTTATCGTTGAAAAATAAATTTATTAGAAAGTTAATCAATGGAGAACCAACGATTTTAATAGAGAATGGAAAGATTAGAGAGGAGGCAATGAGTAAATCACGTTATACTATCCATGATTTATTTACCCAGTTAAGAGAGAATAGTATCTTTAATATTTCCGATGTAGAATTTGCTGTTTTGGAGACTTCAGGTGATTTAACAGTAATTCCTAAATCTCAAAAGAGAGGACTAACTCCTGAAGACTTGGGTTTATCTACTGAATATGAGGGGTTACCTACATTATTAATAACTGATGGAGTAGTTAATTATAAAGGTTTAGAAGCTGTTAATTTGGATAAAAAATGGTTATTCAGTCAGCTAGAGCAGCGTGGGATAAGTAGACCCCAGGATGTGTTATTGGCTGTTTTAGAGACCAATGGAAATATATATATATCTACATATTGAAATAACAGTTATATAATTTTAAGTTTATTAATAAGTTGATTAGATTATTTCCGAAGATTACTAACTATAATTTTTATTATAATGTGGAAGATTAAAAGTAGAACTCTAAATAAGGGGGGATAAAAATGACTAAAGGTCCTAAAAATAAGAAGAATTTAGAAAATGAATCGGTTGTTGACTATAATCCAGATGATGTTGAAGCAGGAGAAGAACTATCTGGACTTACAAATGTAAAGGGTAAGCTGAAAAATCGTGAACGAGAAAGAGATTTAAATCCAGATGATTTTGAAGACTTTGAGAATAGATAAAAACAAGAGCTAAGCTCTTGTTTTTATCTATCTATGATATATATTCTGTGGAGGTGATTAATGGATTTGTAGGGGTTAAAGTAAATTAATATCATATATTATATGATATTAATGAGTGATAAATTAAAAACAAAGGTATTAAGATATAGATGTCCAATTCTAAAGTGAAACTTAATGATTATATTGTGACACATTTAATTCAGCTTGCATCTCAAGGCCTTGGAACTAACTCTACTTTGAACTTTTTATGTTCATTTTAGGGTTGATCTATATTGATAAAAATAAGGAGGAAGATAATGTCTAAAATTAATTGTAATGTAGAAAGTTGTGCTTATAATCAAAAAAAGATATGTTCTTTAGAAGAAATTTTAGTTAATTGTGATGATAATGGGGAATTTACAATTGAAGCTGCTGGAACAAAATGTGCCAGTTTTGCAAGAGAATAAATATGAGTTGCCATTATAGCCAGCTTTTTAAGCAGGATTTTTTTTTATTTTAGTGAATAAAGAATATAGTAATCAATCTACTATTATTTATTAAATTTTTTGTGCAGGAGTGATATTGATGTCTGCTAAAGAGAGAAGAAACGATCTTTTAAATAAATTAAAAAAAGAAAACGAACCTATAACTGGTTCTGATTTGGCTGGATTATTTGGTGTAAGTAGGCAAGTAATAGTACAAGATATAGCAATATTACGAGCTCGAGGTGAAGAAATTCTAGCAACAGCTAGAGGATATATTATTTCTAAGGATAGTAATATGGTTAGGCGCACAATTGCTTGCCAGCATGGAGCAGCAGATATAGAAAAAGAGCTATCAATAATAATAAGATATGGTGGTAGAGTAAAGGATGTTATTGTAGAACACTCTATTTATGGAGAGATTAAAGGATTACTAATGATACAAAGTCGAGAAGATTTATCTAAATTCTTGGAGAATTATAATCAAGAACGAGTTAAACCATTATCTGCTTTAACTGAAGGGGTTCATTTACATACTATTGAAGCGCTAAATGAAGAAGTGTTAGATTTAATAGAGAATAAGCTAGAAGATGAAGGCTATTTGTTGAAAAGTTAAGATTATATAAAAGGGGATGATTCTAGTTAGTAAAGAAGAAAATAAGACTATACCATTTTTGATTACTATATCTTATCTATTTTCTTTTTTATTAATCAGGCTAATGGTATTGATAGCAGGATCTGCAGAAAGTCAATTTGCTCAAGTTGCTAAAGAAGGTTTAAGTCCAGATACTAGATTTTATATTGGAAGAAATATTATTTTATTTGGTCACCATATACATCATTTTTATTTTGGGATTATTTTAATTGCTATTGCTGGTTGGATTTCTATAGTTGGTTCTTCAATCTTAAATAGGAAGCATGCAGCATTAATTTATGGTTCAGGTTTAGGCCTATTTATGGATGAAATTGGTCTGTTATTAACTTGGGGAAATTATTATTCAGGATTAACCTATTTATTAAGTTTGTTTTTAATCGGTATTTTTTTGAATATATTATTCTTTCCCTATTTTTGGCGAGAGGTTAGAAATAATATTTTAGAGTCTAAATTACACTCAATTACGTGGAATACATTACTAAAGAATACTAATGTGGTAAAGGTGGCTGATATTGTGAGTGAGAAGACTGGTAAGACAGAACGGGCAAGTTTAATCTTTACAGGTATTATGTATTTATTTGTGGGAGTATTGATATTATTATATCCACAATTTGTATACTATTGGGTTGCAGGAATATTCTTTATCCAAGGAGTATCTTCTTTGGTAGGAGCCTGGCAAAAAAAAGATGATTATGATAGCAATTAATAAAACTTATATCTTAAATATTTTCTTAAATTGCAATATTAAATTGAACTAGTTTCAAACTGTAATAATTTGGTTAATTAGTTATATAGAATTTCTCTTAATTGATCTTCAAAAGCTTCATCAGGAGTTAGGTATCCTAAAATTTTTCTTGGTAGAGTATTACACCAGTTTTGAACTCTAGCAATAGATTCAATAGAGAATTCACTTATACTTCTGCCTTTAGGTATAAAACGTCTTATGAGACCATTATGACGTTCATTGGTACCTCTTTCCCATGATGAATAGGGATGAGTAAAATATACTTTTGTATCAACTATTTCTTCTATAACACCTAGCTCTGAAAATTCAGAGCCATTATCGCAGGTAAAGCTTTTAAATACATTAGAAAAAAGCTCTCCAGAGTCTTTGATTAGTTTTAATATAGCATTTTGAACAGATTCAGCTGTTTTACCAGGAATTTTACGAATGATTTCTTTACGAGTCATGCGCTCTGTCATAGTGAGTAAAACTTCATCATTTTTATTCTTTTTTACCAATAACAGTGTCAATTTCCCAATGCCCAAATTCACTGCGATCATTAATATTTTCAGGGCGTTCATCGATACTTGTGCCAAGTTTCTTTTTATTACGCTTAAGACATTTTGATTTTGAAGAACGTTTAAGCTTCAATGGCAAATCAATATTGCTAATCTGAAGTAGTCCAAGATCTATATAGTTATATAGAGTTTTAGTGCATACCATCTCTGACTTTGAGAATTTGTTATGCAGCTTTGCTGCACCACAAATAGAATCAAGAGATTGTTTATGCTCGCAAAATAACTCTATAACATAATCAATGAATGTTTCACATTCTAAAAGCTTAAATTTCGGTCCGCAATTTTTACGATTAGATTCATAAACTTTTTGACCAGCGTCAGGGAAGTAAATCTCTACAGTTTTATTGCCTTTAATTTGGGAAACTGTACCACGCTTTAACTCGTTTCTAATTGTATTAGAAGCTCTACCTAGACGTTTTGCAATAGCATAAGGCGACATTCCTTCGGAATGTAACAATGCAATTTGACCACGCTCATAAGCATTTAGGTGTTTATTTTTTCGGGATTTTGGTGTATCATGTAAGTAGTCCATAGTGTGCACCCTCCTGTAATTTTTTGTTTTGTGGTGATTCAATTATATTACAGTTTGGTCCACTATGGGCATTTTTTTATTAATTTTTTTATTAGTTCAATTTAATTATACAATCAACCTCTTAAATATTTTATAACATTACTTCCTATCGGCTTTATTAGAAAATGGTTAATAAAATATATAGTGTGTCTTATTTGATGTTTATGTAACTTCTTGACATAAAAACAAAATATGGGTTATAATAATGACTAATGATGTTCAAGGAATAGCGAAGATATTTTCTTAGAACTTAAGGAATAATTAAATTTTATAAAGGTATTGAATTGGAGGTACTAGTATGTATAAGAGATTAAGGCTTAGAGAAAAGACATTATTTTTAGTGGGCTCTCTTCTAATAATTACAGTACTAATTATTATTATGATTTCTGCTACTAAAATAAGAGAACAAGCAATTGATATGGGTAAGGAAAGAATGATAAATACAGTTAGAGAAAGTAAGTCAAAAATAAAATTGAAATTTGATCTTCCTATTAGCATAACTAGAGATATGGCTTCTGTTCTGAGAGGAGCTAGAGAATCTAATGTAAATAGAGATGCAGTAGAAAATATGCTTAAATCAACGATTAGTGAACATTCTAATTTAAATGGAATAACTACAGTTTGGGAAGTGAATGCCTATGATATGAGAGATAAAGAGTTTAGCAATGATTCATTCTATTCTGCATCTAATGGAAGATTTGCTTTTTATATAGTAAGGGGAAAGAACCCATCTAATTTATTAGCTGGTCCTGATGAAATAAGTAAAATTAATTGGTATGATGCTGTTAAAGAGAATAAGGATACTATTCTGATAGAGCCCTATAGATATAATGGTGATCCTTTAACTACTGTAGCTGAACCAATTATGGTTAATGGAGAATTCAAAGGGATGGTAGGTCTAGATGTGCGTATAAGCTTTATTGAAGAGATTATAAATGAGGTTACTGATAAAGCAGATATGTTTGTTTTAACTGATGAAGGAAGTATATTAGGATACAATAAAAAGAGAGATGAATTATCTAAACTCATTACCAATCAGAAAGCTGATAACAAAAAATCTGATAATAAAGATTTTCAAGATTGGTATGATGTTAGATTAAGCGATATTATTAGAAATGAAAAAGAATATAATGAATTTTTATCTTATATTAAAGATGAGAGAACTAAAGTTATGATAAGAGATAATAAAATTGAAGTATTAGAGCCTATTAAAATTGCCAATAAAGACTTAGCTATTTGGTATACAATGCCTAAAAAAATTATAACTAAACAGGCAACTTTTGAGATGTACAAGCAGTTGGCTATTGGATTGTTATTATTAGTGATATCTATATTTATTTTAGCTATGTTTGTTAACAAACTAATTAAACCAATTATTAAGAGTAAGAACTTTGCTAATCAAATAGCTGATGGACACTTAGATATAGATGATTTATCTGAAGATAATAATGATGAGGTCGGAGATCTGGTGTCATCGCTTAATCATATGAAGAATAATTTAAAGAATATGGTCCATAACATTTTAGAAACTGTAGATAAATTATCAGCCTACAGTGAGGAATTATCTGCTTCATCTGAACAGGGTAATGAAACCATAGAATTAACTATCGAAAATTTAAAAAGTATGATATCTAATATAGAACAGGTTTCTGCTACGAGTCAAGAGGTTGCAGGGCTTTCAGAAGAGGCAAATTCACAGACTGAGATAGGTAAGCAGAATATTGAAAAAACAATTACTAACATTAATGAAATCAACAACTCTGTTAAAGAAGCAGTACAAGTAATTAATAAATTAGATAAAACTTCTGCTAAAATTAGTGAAATAGTTGAGTTGATAAATAATATAGCAGAGCAGACCAATCTATTAGCATTAAATGCAGCTATTGAGGCAGCTAGAGCTGGAGAACATGGTAAAGGTTTTGCTGTAGTAGCAGATGAAATTAGAGAATTAGCTGAAGAAACGGCAAAATCAACTGATAATATTACTACATTAACTAAAGATATTCAAAACAAATCTTATGTAGGGTTAGAAGCAATTAAAGATGTGCAGGTAAAAGCAGAAGAGGGAGAATCAATTGCTCAAGAGACAGGGTTGGTATTTGATCAAATTAGAGGTGCAATCCAAAATACATCATCGCAAGTGGAGCATACTGCCCATATCTCTCAAGAGCTTAATCAGGAGAGTGAGCAAATTATGAATTCTTCACAAGAAATTACTAATATGTCTGAAGATATAACGGATTCTGCTCAAGAATTAACCAATATAGCACAGAAGTTACATATTTTAGTTGAGAAGTTTAAAGTTTAATTTATTATAAATAGTAAATTTTTCAAAATTAGCTCTAATACTGTAGACTTTAGAATGTTGTTTAGTATTAGGGCTACTTTATTTTTTGATTATTATGATAATAAAAGAGTTTATTTTTATTAAAGTTTAATTATAAGAAATATATATTTGATAGTTTATCTAATTTCGTTTGGGGGTATAGTATTGCAAGAGATTAAGTTATGGGATAAGATTATTAGGAGTAATAGAAAGACCTTGGCTATCATAGTAGATCCTGAAGATGGAGTAGTAATTAGAACACCTAAGCATTTATCTAAATCTAAAATAAGAGAATTGGTAAAGAAGAAAGCTAATTGGATATTAAAGAAGAAAGAACAAGTCAGCGAGATCAAGCCTAAGGCTGCTCCTAAAAAATTTATCAATGGAGAAAGTTTTTTATACTTAGGAGAAAGCTATAAATTAAGGTTGATAAAAGGTATAAGTAAAGAAATAGCTATAGACTTATCCCAAGGAAGTTTGCAAATTAAAGTTAATCCTAAGATAAACCTTAATAATAAAGAGTTAATTAAAGATAAATTAGTAGATTGGTACAAAGATCAGGCAATAAAGATATTAATGGAGAGAATAGAAAGATATAAAGTAATCATAGGTAAAGAAACTAATAAGGTTAGAGTTAAAAATCATAAAAAGAGGTGGGGCAGTTGTAGTAGTTTGGGTAATCTTAATTTTAATTGGAAGATAGTTATGGCACCAATAGAGATAATAGATTATTTGGTAGTACATGAATTGGCTCATCTGGTTCAGCCAAATCACTCGCCAAATTTTTGGAGTTTAGTGGAGAATATAATTCCTGACTATAAAGCTAGGAAGGAATGGTTAAGAATTAATGCTAATACATTAAATATTTAAAAGGATATATAATATCAAAATAATTAATTTTTAATAAAACCATGGAGCTGCACCTTTTATTTCTAGAGAAGCTAAATATGATTAAGAGTTTAGAGTAAGGGAATTATAGATATTATAGGTCAAATTTAGAACTTTTCCAAATAACTTATCTAAGTATAAAATTATTCATTCTATAATTAAGTCTATTTATCAGAAAGGAGGAAGTAAGATGGTAGATAAGATTAAAAAGAGTAAAGAGGAATGGAAGGGAATTTTAACGGAAGAGCAATTTAGAGTTACACGGGAAAAAGGAACTGAAGCTCCTTTTGTTGGCAAATACTATAATTATGATCAAAAAGGAATCTATAAGTGTATAAATTGTGGACTAGAATTATTCTCATCAGAAAAGAAGTATGATAGTGGGAGCGGGTGGCCTAGTTTTTGGGAAGTGATTGATAAGGACCATATTGATTATAAAGCAGACAAAAGTTTAGGTATGGCAAGAACTGAGATCTTATGTGCTGCTTGTGGTGCACATCTAGGCCATATATTTAATGATGGACCGCAGCCTACTGGAAAGAGGTATTGTGTCAACTCTATTGCCTTGGATTTTGATAAGAAAGATTGATTTTTTAATCTGGATAGTATCAAAAAGAGTCTTATCTTCGGATAGGACTCTTTTTTTATTTTTCTTAATTATATTAATTTCTAATATTAACAGATAAACAGGTGTAAAGACACTTGACATTACAGCAGTCAAATTATACAATATTGAGTAGTAAAGTTGGAAGTAGAATAGATAATATATAAATCTTAGGAGGGAGTTATGAATACTGAATTGATTGAGAGAATAAAAGAGCTAAAAGAAGAAAGAAATGCTATTATTATGGCTCATTATTATCAGATAGATGAAGTACAGGCAGTTGCTGATTATACAGGAGATTCTTTGGGGTTAAGTCGTAAGGCTGCCGAGACTGATGCCGAGGTTATTGTTTTTTGTGGAGTAGATTTTATGGCTGAAAGTGCAGCTATCTTATCTCCTGATAAGACAGTATTACTTCCTGAAATAGATGCCGGCTGTCCTATGGCAGATATGGTCAGTGTGGATGCTCTGCGTCAGAAGAAAGCAGAGTATCCAGATACTACTGTTGTTTGTTATGTTAATTCTTCTGCAGCAGTTAAGGCAGAGAGTGATGTCTGTTGTACATCTTCAAATGCTGTTGATATTGTTAATTCAATAGATAATGATCAGATCTTATTTGTACCTGATCAAAACTTAGGAAATTATGTAAGCCAACAGACTGATAAGGAAGTTATCTTATGGGAAGGTTTCTGTATTACTCATCATCGAGTAAAGAGCAATAGCATAGAGAAAGTAAGAGAACTTCATTTAGATGCAGAGGTTTTAGTACATCCAGAGTGTAGGCCAGAAGTGGTAGAATTAGCTGATTTTGTAGGTAGTACTGCCCAAATTTTGAAATATGCCCATGAATCTAAAGCAGATAAATTAATTGTTGGAACTGAGATGGGTATTTTGTATCAATTAAAAGAAGATAACCCAAATAAAGAATTCTATATACTTAATCAGGGATTGATCTGTCAAAATATGAAGAAGACCTCTTTAAGTAATGTACTTAAGGCTTTAGAAGATAATAAATATCAAATTACAGTAGAAGAAGAGATTAGAGTTAGAGCAAAAAGATCTTTAGATAAAATGTTAGAGCTTAGTAAGTAGTGGTGGTTAGAATGTTAAATAGATATTTGGTAAATTTTAATTTGGCAGAATTAAAGCAAGAAAAGGATGAATATTTGGTAATTGGAACTGGAATTGCTGGTTTAACTACTGCAATTAATTTATCTGATCAGGGAAGAGTTATTTTATTAGGTAAAGAAGAGTTAAAGGATTGTAATACAGAGTATGCACAAGGAGGAATTGCAGCAGCAATTTCTAAAGAGGATAAAGCAATTTTACACTATACAGATACGTTAAAAGCAGGGGCTGGATTATGTAATCCCAAGGCTGTAGATATTTTGGTTAAAGAAGGTAGTCGGAGAATATATGACTTAATAGATTTAGGAGTAGGTTTTGATCGAAAAGATGATGGCATTTCATTAACTCAAGAAGGAGCTCATAGCTGTAGAAGAATATTACACGCTGGAGGAGATGCAACTGGAAGAGAGATTAGATCATCTTTGGCAAGAAGGGTTAGAGAGAATCCAAATATTCAAGTAAAGGATAGAATTTTTGTTATCGATCTTTTAGTGAATAATGAGCAGATTTATGGAGTTTTAGCTTATGATCAGAAGCAGGAAGAGTATATAGCTTATCTAAGCTCAGTTGTAGTTTTAGCTACTGGTGGAGCAGGAGAATTATACCAATCTACCTCTAATCCTAAGGTAGCCACTGGAGATGGAATTGCTTTGGCCTATCGAGCAGGTGCTAAAGTAATGGATTTAGAGTTTATACAATTTCATCCAACTACTTTAGAATTAGAAGGTGTAGATAACTTCTTAATTTCTGAATCTGTTAGAGGTGAAGGGGCAGTATTAAGAAATCACGCTGGTGAAAGGTTTATGAGTAAATATCATGAATTAGCAGATTTAGCTCCACGAGATATAGTAGCAAGAGCTATTTATGAAGAAATGAAAGAAGCAGAAGCAGATTGCGTTTATTTAGATCTAAGTCATTTGAATTCAGAGTTTATTATCAAAAGATTTCCTACAATTTATCAGACCTGCTTAGATTATGGTATAGATATAACTAAAGAATATATACCAGTAGCTCCTGCTGCCCATTATTTAATGGGAGGAATTCTTACTAATACCAATGGTGAAACTAATATAGAGGGGTTATTTGCCTGTGGTGAAACAGCATCTATAGGAATTCATGGTGCTAATAGATTAGCTAGTAATTCACTATTGGATGGATTAGTTTATGGTAAGAGAGTTGCTGATAGAGCTATTGATTATATTAGAGATATAGAAGGCGAAAAATTGGAAGAGTTAACTATTATTTATGGAGATCAATGTTCTGAAGGTATTAATATAGATATAGATAAGCTTAGAAATAAGTTGAAAGATATCATGTCTGATCAAGTTGGAATAATTAGAACTGAAGGTGAATTGAGAGTCGCTTTAGCAGAGTTAGAAGCTTTATTGAATTGTTTGAACTTTGATCTATCTGATGTATCAGGCTTTGAATTACAGAACTTAATTACTGTAGCTTATTTAACTGTTAAAGCAGCCTTAGTAAGAGAAGAAAGTCGTGGAGCCCATTATCGTAGTGATTTTCCTGAAAGTAGAGTAGAGTGGGAAAAGCATACTATATTACAAAAAGACAATCAGTGGGAGGAATTGAGCATTGAATTTGAATAAAGAGATGGTCTTAAAGATAATTGATAATGCTTTAAGAGAAGATATAGGTACAGGAGATATCACAACTCAAGCAGTTATTGATCAAGATCAAGAGATGACTGCTGATATATTAGCCAAAGAAGATGGAATAATTGTTGGTCTAGATGTAGCTTTTTGGGTATTTGAATATTTAGATAGTAGCGTTGAGTTTAGACCTTTGGTCAAAGAGGGAGAAAGAGTAGAAAGAGGAACTATTATTGCCAAAGTGAGTGGTCTTACAACTTCAATTTTAACAGGAGAAAGGTTGGCTCTTAACTTCTTACAAAGAATGTCTGGTATAGCAACTAAGACTGCTTATTATAGGAGTTTAGTTAAAGATTATGATGTCAGAATTGTTGATACTCGAAAGACTACTCCTGGTTTAAGAATACTAGAAAAATGGGCTGTTAAATTAGGTGGAGGAGCTAATCACCGTTTTGGACTTTATGATGCAGTAATGATTAAGGATAATCATATTAGAGCTGTAGGGGGAATTCAAGAAGCGGTTAACCGGGCAAGGCAGAATATTCCTCATACAATGAAAATCGAAATAGAAACTGAGAGCTTAGCAGATGTTAAAGAGGCTTTAGTTGCTAAGGCAGATATTATTATGCTAGATAATATGAGTTTTGAAATGATGGAAGAAGCAGTAAGATTAATAGCTAATAAGGCTATTGTAGAGGCTTCTGGTGGAATAACTGCTGAAAATATAATTGAGGTAGCTAAAACAGGGATAGATGTAATTTCCTTAGGAACTTTAACCCATAGTATTAAATCTTTGGATATTAGCCTGAATTTTTAGCTTGGCTTTGAGATTGATCTGTGGTGTGGATAAGATATAATTTGTCATAAATGAATAGAGTTATTAGCACAATATGTGACTTGTCACTTGTCACCTGTTACTTACTTTTCATTCTTAATATAGAGTTAGAAAAAATGGATACAATAAAAAATAAGGAGGATTAAAGTGGCTAAAGATAAAAAAGGATTTTTAGCAAGAAAGAATATAGAATTTTCATTAGAGCGTTATGGAGTTAAGGCTTTAGGTTATATGGCTCAAGGGTTATTTGCTTCATTAATTGTAGGGTTGATTTTAAAAGTGTTAGGACAAAGGTTAAATATTCCTATATTATTGGACTTTAGTAAGACTGCTATGGGAATGATGGGGCCGGCTATTGGTGTAGCTATTGCTTATGGTTTAGAAGCACCACCATTAGTTATCTTTACTTCTGTTGTAACCGGAGCAGCAGGCGCAGAGCTAGGTGGTCCAGTAGGAGCTTTTTTAGCAGCAGTGATTGGTACTGAGTTTGGGAAGGCTGTTTCTAAAGAAACTAAATTAGATATAGTACTGACACCAGCTATAGTTATTATTATGGGGATGTTAACTGCTAAATTTGTTGGGCCTGGGATTGATACTTTGATGAAGAGCTTAGGACAGGTGATTATGAAAGCAACAGAATTACAACCAGTACCTATGGGAATTTTGGTTTCAGTGCTAATGGGTATGTTCTTAACATTACCAATTAGTAGTGCGGCAATAGGATTAATGTTAAGTTTAAGTGGTTTAGCTGCAGGGGCTGCAACAGTTGGCTGTAGTGCTCAAATGATTGGTTTTGCTGTAATGAGTTTTCGTGAAAATGGATGGGGTGGAGCAATTAGTCAAGGTTTAGGCACATCAATGTTACAGATGCCTAATATAGTTAGAAACCCTTATATTTGGATACCACCAACACTAGCAGGGGCTATTTTAGGACCAATAGCTACAACAATTATGCCAATGAAGAATATTCCAATTGGGGCTGGAATGGGTACAGCTGGTTTGGTTGGGCAGTTTGGGACTGTAGAAGCTATGGGAATAAAAGCAATAGGTTCAATTATATTATTACACTTTATATTACCTGCTATTCTGACCTTAGTTATTGCTGAATTTATGCGTAAACAAGGTCTAATTAAAGATAATGATTTATTATTGGATCTATAATTATTGATTAAATATTTGAAAGAGCTATATAGCTCTTTCAAATATTTTTTTATTTAGATAAGAAAATTCACTTATCCTACTCTGATTTAAAGTGATGAAATTAACCTCCGGATATCCCAGATAATCATAAATGTTATAGATATTTACTTATATTCCCTGGATAAAATTTAATTTTCTTCAAAGAAGGTTTTTGTCGAAAATTATCGAATATAATTATTAAGTAAAAAATGATTTTAATTGCATCAATATAACAAGATATGTTATTATTAGACAGTGATTAAAGATTTAGATCAAGGGGGGATATAATGTTTAAATTTAAAGACATGAAGATAAAAAGAAAGATTCTGGTAGGAATTGGACTAAGTTTTATAATTGCTATGTTAATCTTGGGTGGAATGGTGGTCTATCAATTTAATAAGTTATCAGATAATAGTGCTATACATCTAAAAGAAGTATTACTAACTAAAGAACGGGATAGAATCAAGGATACTGTACATACTATGGCTCAGAATTTAGAACAGATATACCAAGAGAATAAGGAAGAGCTATCAGAAAAAGAGTTGAAAGAATTAATAGTAGATAAGAATAATCAAGTAAGTTTTGGAGAAGCAGGTTATTTCTTCATATATGATTATCAGGGAGAAACAGTTGCATTACCGCCTGATCCTAAATTACAGGGTACTAATCGTTGGGATTTAAAGGATAGCGAGGGGACATATATTATAAGAGAGTTTGTTCAAGCTGTTAAAGATGGAGGAGGATTTGTCACTTATATTTATGAAAATCCTAATACTAAGGAAAAAGAAAGAAAGTTTGGTTATGTAGAGGATATTGCTGGAAGCAATTGGTTTATTGGAGCTGGAGGATATGAATCGGTAATTGATAGTGCTTTAAAGGAATCTAAAGAAGAGATAGAAAAAACTAAATTAAACACTATACTAATGTTAATGATTATATTTGTGCTTACTATAGTAGTTTTAGGTTTTATTATATTAAAAATATCTAACTATTTGACTAAGCATATAGATAGAATTTTAGCTGGATTTAGAAAGGTAGCTAAAGGTGATTTAACTGTAGAACTAGAAGTAGTAAGTAAGGATGAATTGGGAGAATTAACTGAAGGCTTTAATCATGCAACTGAGGGACAAGCCAATATATTGAAAGAAATATTAACTACTGTAGATGATCTATCTGCATATAGCCAAGAGTTATCTGCATCTTCAGAAGAGGGGAATGCAGTTACTGAGACTGCTTCTGAAAGAATTAATGAGATGGTTGCTAGTATTGAAGAGATTTCTAGTAGTAGTCAGGAAATGGTTAGTTTAACAGAAGACACTAACTTAAAGGCAGAACAAGGTAGAGATATGATTGAAGAGACTATTGTTAAGATGAAGCGGATTAGTGACAAGGTAGAAGGTGCTAAAAATATTATTAGTGACTTAGATAATACATCTCGCCAAATTAATGAAATTATCAATATGATTACAGAAATAGCTGAACAGACTAATTTATTAGCTTTAAATGCATCTATTGAAGCTGCTAGGGCAGGACAACATGGCCATGGTTTTGCAGTTGTTGCAGAGGAAATTAAATCTTTAGCTGAGGAGACTGCTAAAGCTACTGATAAAGCAATAACTTTGGTTAAAGAAACTCAAAATAAATCTAATCAAGGTCTAGAAGCTATAAAAGAAGTGGATGGAGAGAGCAGATCTGGTAGTAAGTTAATTCAAAAAACAGGGAATTCTTTTAAAGAAATTGCTGATTCTGTTCAAGATACATCAGCCTATATAGAAGAAGCAACAGCATCAACTCAAGAACTTGCTGCTAATAGTGAACAGGTTATAAATGCTACTACTGATATGAAAGGTATGTCAGATGAAGTAACCAAATCTGCTCAAGAATTGGCAAATATGTCGTTGAAATTAAAAGAGTTAGTAGATGAGTATAAGTTATAATTTAGTTTCTCAACAAGGATATAGTCATTCAATTTTCAAGAAAAGCTGAGATATTTTTGCTGTTAGCTACTAGCCTTCAGCTATTAGTATTATTTTTATAAGCTTTAAGCCAGCTGCTAGTAGCCAATAGCTAGCAGCTAAATTGAAATTTATAAATATTAAAAAACTTAATAAGTTATTATAGCATGTTACTGACTAGATCAGGCAAAAGCTAGGAGAAAATTTTTGGGAGATATAATCAGATATGATTAAGATACTCAAAACAATAATTTTCTTCTGGCTTTTTAATTTTTGTTATATAAATTATATTAAGTTTAAATATGTTGGAATTCTTATTTTGACTCATTCAACTTAGGAGGGATAATAATGAAAAAGAAAGTTTTGGGATTATTAATTGCTATATTAGTAATAAGTAATTTATTTGCTAGTATAAGCTTAGCAAGTTGGTTTGATGAGGAAGATGATATTAATAGTAATCAAATTAAAATTGGATTTTTGCTCAAAACAATGCAAGAAGAGAGGTACTTAAGGGATAAATTTGCTTTTGAAGATGAGGTTAAAAGATTAGGGGCTAAATTAATCTTTGATGCAGCTAGTAATGATGAAAATCTTCAATTAGCTCGTTTTAAGAGGATGTTGGATAAGAATGTAGATGTGGTTGTATTACAGCCTGTTAGCAGCAATAAGACATCTAAAATGATTGAGTTAGCACATAAACAGGGGGTTAAAGTAGTAGGTTATGATAGTTTGATTCTCAATGCTGATTTAGATGCTCATGTTATGCAAGATAGTTGGGCAGTAGGGAGATTACAAGGTGAAGCAATGTTGGAATGGTTTAAAGAGAAGAAGGGAAAAGTTGAAGGGAATGTAGTTTTAATCAAAGGTCATCCCAATGATTCTAATGCAATTATGATGACAAGTGGAGCTAAAAGAATAATTAAGAATAATTCAGGATTAAATCTTGTAGCAGAAAGATGGCATAAGGGATGGTCTTCTGATAAAGCAATGGCTACTGCAGTAGAGTTGTTAGATAAATATGATAATAATATTGATGCTTTTATCTGTAATAATAGTGGTATGGCTCGTGGTGTTGTTGCAGCTTTAGAAGCAAAAGGTTTAGCAGATAGTGATAAAGTATTTGTAGCTGGTTCAGATGCAGATCTTCAAAATATCAAATACCTTGTTCAAGGAAAACAGAATGTTGAAATTTTTAAGAAGATTAAACCATTAGCTAAAGCTGCAGCTAATCTAGCTTATAAATTAGCTAAAAATCCAACAAAAGAGATAAAAGAATTAACAGTGGTAGATCGAATGCTTGATAATGGTTATAAAGAGGTTCCTACAATTGTAACTCCTATTGTAAGAGTTATTAAGGATAATATTGATCAGACAGTGATTAAAGCTAATTTTTATGATAAAGATGATATTTATAAAGATTAATGTTAAAATGTTTTAATTGATTTCAAATATATAATAAAGAAGGTGTTAGCTTATGTTAAATATATTTAATTGGAGAGATATATCAATTAAATGGAAGATAGCTGTCTTGTTATTAATTGTTACTATAGTTCCTTTATTAATAACAGGCTTCTTTATACAAGTTAATAATTACAATAAGCTTAGGGAGTCTTTGCTTCAACAAGGAAGTACAAACTTAAAAGTTGTTAAAGATAGTTTAAAAGCTCAAGAGGATAAATTAGCAGAGATATCTAATAGAGTCTTAGAAAACCAGGAGCTAGTTAATGCTATTAAACGTGAAGATGCTGAAATGCTATATGTTCAATTAAATAAGATAATGAAAAATGAATCTTTAGATTTTTTAACCTTTCTACTACCTGATGGTAGGGTAGTTAGAAGGGGAAATAATCCTAGTAATTATAAAGATAAACTACCTTTTAATAAGATTATAAGTCATACTAAAGAGACTCAAGGTTCTTTTGTTACTTATAAGAAGTATCCAATTGATTTATTAAAGAAAGAAGATAATGTAGGTAATAATTTGAGTAATAGAATAGTTAGTACAGCTAATCAAGAAGATGCTCTAACTATCATGGGAGTTCTACCAGTTAGATTTTTAGATAGATTAGTTGGTTTCTTTATTATGGGGGACATCTTAAATAACAATCCAAATATTTATAATCAAAGATTAGAAAATTTAGTTTTTGCTAATGAAACTTCTAAAAATAATGATTTTTCCGGTATTAAAATGGATGGTAGTTATATAATCGCTTCCCAGGAGCATTGGTCTCCAGAAAAAGGACTAGTTAATGTAGAAATTAAAGAATTAACAGAAGAGCATCTATTATTTGAAGATCAGATAAAAGGGATAAATGGTGAGAATTTGGCAACTCTTAGCTATGCTATTCCTAAGCTTCGTTTAGAAGCTAGTAAACGGGAAAGCTTATGGATTACTATTAAGATTATTGTGATAGTGATTATGGCAGTTGCTTTAATATCTATCTTATTATCTCTAAAGGTTGGTCAAAAAATAGATGTGATCATAGATAAACTAAAACAGATTGCTAATGGCGATTTAAGAACTAGACTAGAGGTTAAAGGAAAAGATGAATTAGGAGAAGTAGCTCTTGAATTCAATCAAACTATTGCAGCTCAAGCTAATATTTTAAAGAAGATATTAGCTATGATAGATGATATATCTTCTTATAGTGAAGAGTTATCTGCTTCTTCTGAAGAAGGAAATGCGGTAACTGAAACGGCTACTGATAGAATTAATGATTTGGCAGCTGGTATTAGACAGATTGCTGATAGTAGCCAAGAAGTAGCTAATTATTCTCAACAAGCTCATGATAAAACTGAGGTAGGAGAGAGAATGATCAAAGAAGTAGTTACTAAAACTGAAGAGATAGTTAATGCAGTTGAAGAAGCTAAAAATACTATCAATAGTTTAGATGATACTTCTCAAGAGGTTGGAGGAATAGTTAACTTAATTACAGAGATCGCAGAACAGACTAATCTTTTGGCATTAAATGCTTCTATAGAAGCAGCACGTGCAGGAGAATATGGACATGGTTTTGCAGTGGTAGCAGAGGAGATTAAAGAGTTGTCCGATGATACTAGAAAAGCTGCTGATAAAGCTATCACTTTAATTAAAGAGACTCAAAATAAATCTAAAGAAGGATTATTAGCAGTAGAACAAGTTAATAAAGAAGCTAGAGCAGGAAGAGAACTAATTGAAGAGACTGGACAGTCCTTTAAGGAAATTGCCGAAGTAGTAGAAGATACTTCCGCTTATATTCAGGAGACAACTGCTTCTACTGAAGAATTGTCATCAAATAGTGAAGAGATTAGTAGAGCAACTGAGGATATGAAAGGTATGTCAGAAGAAGTGACCAAATCCTCAGAAGAGTTAGCAACTATGGCATTAGAGCTTAAAGAATTGGTGAATAGATATAACTTGTAAGCTATTAGTATTATTGTATAAGCTCTAAGCCAGCGGCTAGTAGCCAATATCCAGCAGTTAATAAAAACTGTCACAATATCTATCAAGTATTTAATGTTAATCTAGATATAAGCTATAGTTTAACAATTTAAATTGTTAAACTATAGCTTATTATATTTGAAGATAATAAAATTTGATAATATTTCAGTATAAAAGTTAATGAATTGTATTTGATTTAAAGTTTTTGAAAAAGGATTTTGTAGAAAAGTGTCGAAATTATCAAATATAAGATCATAAGTAAAAAGGGGGGGAGCTGGTCAATTCCAGCAAATGATTGTGAGTATATTTGACAAATTTAAATCTTTTAAGTATGAATTAATGATTAAGTTAACTTTGATGATGATAATAATCTTAGGGTTAATTATAGGAGTAAATTACTATATGGCTAGGGATGGATTAGTTGATGAATATAAGGTTGCAGAAGAGAAAGCAGTTCATCAAGTAGAAAGTTCATTAAAGTTAGTTGATGTAACCTATAATGTTTTAAATAATAAGATGGAAGAGAAGATGAAAGAGATCGCTAAAGATTTACTTAAAGAGTATCAACAAGCAGGTCAAGTCTTAAGTAATAAAGATTTAGAAAAGCTAAAGGCTAAATATGGAGTATCAGATCTTTATATTATAGATAAAAGAGGAGTTTTGATTAGATCAACAGTTGAAGAGAACTTGAATTTGAATTTGGTAGATGCTATTGGTGAACAATTTGGAGAATTTTTAGATAATATAAGAAAGAGAGGGGAATTTGTAGGAGACAAAGTTGCCTTAGAGGTTGGAACTAATAAGTTAAAGAAGTTTGCTTATCAACCAGTAGTAGCTCAAGATTATATTATCGAAATTGGATGGTATGCAGAAGATTTTGATTCTAGTATTGCCAATTCTAATTTTGCTAAGGTATTAGATGAGATTACTAAGAAAGATAGGATTATTAAGAAGGCAAGAATATTTGATTCTATTGACTTTAGAACTATAGGTGATAAAAATTATACTATTCCAGCAGCACATAAGCTTAAATTAAGACAAGCAAAAATTGGTGATGAAATAGTGATTAATGAAGAAGATAAGAGTGGTAATCAATTAACATATACCTATAAGCTTGTTCAATTAGAAAGTATGGATCATGGTAGAATTGTTCAAATTCTATCTAGTAATGAAGAAATGAAAGAAAAGTTAAAGCAACAACTTAATCTGAATTTAAGTATTTTGTTATTAGGAGTTGTAGTTGCTCTATTAGCTTCATACTTTATTAGTAATGAAGTTATTAATCCTATTAATAATTTAGTTGATAAGATGGAAGGTTTGAGTGATGGGAATTTAACCTCATCTTTAGAAGTGCATAGGAAGGACGAATTTGGTAAATTAGCTAAAAGTTTTAATCATACTATAGTTAGTTTAGCAGAGTTAGTTGAAGAGCTTATTGCTGCTACAGAATATTTGACTGCTAATAGTGAAGAATTATCTGCCTCTTCTGAAGAAGCAGAAACTACACTGGAAGCTGTTATAGGAAATATTCAAGAGATGGTAGGTAGTATTGAAGAAGTAGCTACCAAGGTTGAACAGGTTAGTGCATCTGCTCAAGAAGTAAGTGCTACAAGTAATGATGGTAAAGGTTTAATAGCAAAAGCAGTTCAAGAGGTTGATGAAATTAAGAATAAAGTTAATTTAGCAAATAATAAGATAACTGAGTTAACTACTAAATCTGAAGAGATTGAAGAGATTATAGAGATTATTACTAATATAGCTGATCAGACCAATTTATTAGCCCTGAATGCATCTATAGAGGCTGCTCGTGCTGGAGAACATGGAAGTGGTTTTGCTGTAGTGGCAGAAGAAATTAGAGGGTTATCAGAAGAGACGGCTCAAGCAACAGATAAGATAAGTAAGCTGGTAAGTGAGATTAGAGTAACCTCTCAAGAAGCTAATGAAGCGGCTGAAGTTGGAAATCAGCAAGTTAAAGAAGGAAAAGAAAGTATTGACCAAGCTGGAGAATTATTTATGCAGATTGATAAGGCGATAGAAGAGACAAGTTATCAATTACAGGATATTAGTATTTCAACCACTAGATTAGCTGGAAATAGTGAAGATGTTAATAATTCAAGTAATGAAATTATCAATATGGTTGATGAAGTTACTAATTCTTCCTTAGAATTAACTAAATTAACTAATAGATTAGATGAATTGATCAATAAATTTGAGGTTGAATAAATAAAGATAAACCTATACTCTATAGAGTATAGGTTTTCTAATCTAAGTTTAATTATCAGGCCAGACGACTATAAGCTTTCTAATTCTAGAGTAAAATGTAGGTATAGCATTATAATAAAATATTAGGATATTTTCATATTAATTTATGATTTATAATGTATAATTAAAAGACTAAAACCTTAAACTATTCAATTAATAAAAAAATTGATACAATATTTATAAATTATTATCCAATATTTTGAGTTTAGATGGTTTTAATTATTAATTATCAATTATACATTGCAAATTATTAAAATGCTGTAATATTTCCAGTGGATTTTATTTTAGAGTTGAATATCTGCCTACTAATAAAGGTAGTAAGTTACCTTAATTTTCTCTTTGAATTTGGCTGGCTGAGGTGATTGCAGATGATTAAGATTTATACTTTGTTTATAATTTTTTAGTCTACTAGATTTTATTTCTTGAACTTTATGAATTCTCAGATCTTTCAAGTTTAATATCTTTGCTATAAGCTTTAATTTTTCTTTACTATCTGTGAGTGTTTCCTTAAAAAGTCTTTTCTGTTGTTGTTGATAGTCTTGAAAATTATAATAAAGTTCTCTTATATTATAAGTAATTTCAATGGAACGATTATAAGTAGCATGTTTGTTACTAGGATCTGTATTATTAATTATTTGAAGTACATTTCTTAGTATATCTATCAATTGATTATCTGTATAATTGTTGTTAATTTGAATTTTTAGAGGAATAGTTATTTTAAATTTTTTTCTGTTGTACTTATCATTATTAGTTTTAATAATTTGCTTAAGTTTTTTTATGCTATTTTCTTCTATATCATCTTCATCATTTAATCTTTCCATTAGCAAATCAACATTTTGATTGATTTCATATTCAAGTTGTACCTCACTCTTTCCTATACCACTAACTTCAAGCATGATTACTGTTTGATTAGGAGTCAAGTCAAGAGTACTCATTCCAATTGTAGAGATTGTATCTTCGTTATCAGCAGCCCAAAGTGGCAGAGAAAAATAAATCACCATCAATAAAGTAAGCATAAAGGTCAATCTTTTCTTATTCTTAATATTAACACCTCCTAGGTTTGATTAAATTAAAATAATTTGGTAGATTATATCTTAATTATATTATAAAACTAGTGCCTTATGCTAGTTAAATCTTGAGTTGTGAGGTGTTGTTGAAGCTAATTATTAAGATATTTTTTTACTTTGAAAATTAAAACTATCACAAGATATTAAAAGTTAAGCACATTAAAATTATTTATTAACAAATATTAATAGTGATAATTTTAATTAGGAGGAGAGATTATATATGTCTAAGAAGATAGTGGTAATTGGTGCTGTTGCAGCTGGAGCTAGTGCAGCTACTAAAGCTAGAAGAGAGGATGAACAAGCAGAGATAGTAGTTTTTGAAAAAGGACCTTATGCTTCTTTTGCTAATTGTGGGTTGCCCTATTATGTAGGGGGCACGATTAAAGAAAGAAAGAATCTATTTCAAGTTAGTAATGATTATTTTCATGAGAGATTTAATATTGATCTAAGGATTAATCATGAAGTAACTAAGATTAATAGAAAGGATAAGCAAGTTGAAGTTACTAATCATGATACTGGAGAGAAGTTTAGCGAGAATTATGATAAATTGATTATTGCAGTAGGAAGTGAAGCAGTTAAACCTCCAATTCCAGGTATTGAAAGTGATAAGATTTATACATTGTTAACTGTCCCTGATGCTGATGCTATTATGAAAAAGTTAAGAGAGAAACCTAAAAAAGCTGTAGTTGTAGGTGGTGGGTATATTGGTGTTGAAACTGCTGAAGAGTTACATTCTAGAGGTTTAGAGGTTAGCTTGGTAGAGATGGCAGAGCAGATCTTAGCACCATTAGATCAAGAGATGACTACTCCATTACTCCAGCATATGGAAGAAAAAGGAGTAAATCTTGTTTTAGCTAATGGGGTGACAGAATTTAAAGATGAAGACAGTATCAGAGTAGTTTTAGAGAGTGGTAAAGAGATAGATGTTGATTTTGTTGTGTTAGCTGCTGGAGTAAGGCCAAGGTTAAATCTTCTCAAAGAAGCTGGATTAGAAGTTAGTGAGGTAGGAGTTGTAGTTAATGAGTATATGCAGACTAATGACAAAGATATTTATGCTGCTGGAGACATTGTAGAGAGTAGTAATTTGATTACAGGTGAAAAAGCAAGAATTGCTCTAGCTGGACCAGCTAATAAGCAAGGTAGAATTGCAGGAGCCCATGCAGTAGGAAATACAAAGAAGAAGTTTAAAGGTGTGGTAGGGACAAGTATTGTTAAAGTTTTTGATTTAACTGCTGCTAGCACAGGTCTGAATGAAAAAGAGTGTATACGAAAAAATATAATCTATTATACTGTCTATCTAAATAAAGGAGATCATGCAGGATATTACCCAGGTTCTGAGAGTTTAGAGATTAAATTATTGGTTGAAGAAGAAAGTGGTAAATTATTAGGAGCTCAGTCTATTGGTAGAGAAAGTGTAGATAAGGTAATAGATACTTTTGCTACGGCTTTACATGCAGAAATGACAGTAGAGGATTTAGAAGATCTAGATTTAGCTTATGCACCACCATATTCCTCTGCTAAAGGTCCAGCAATTATGTCAGGGATGATAGCTGCTAATCATTTCAGGGGAGAGACTGATTTACTAAGTCCTAAAGAATTACAAGCTATGTTAAAAGATGAGGAAGAGATTCAATTAGTTGATGTTAGAACTTCAGCCGAATATAAAAATTCTTATATTAGTGGTGCTAAGCATATACCTATAAATGAATTACGTGGTAGAATAGATGAATTAGATTCTGCTAAACATACAGTAGTTTATTGTAGAAAGGGTTATAGAGGTTATTTAGCTTATAAGATATTAATAGCTAATGGATTTGATATAGTTGAGAATTTGACAGGTGGTATTTTAGCTTGGGAGCTATTAGATAATAAAAATAGAGAGTCATAGACAAGTTTTAATTATACTTTATACTCTTGACATCTTTTGATAAAGTATATATAATTAATTCAAACACCCCCTCTATAGGGGGGTTAAAAAACAAAGGCAATATTGTAATATTTGAATATGATAATATATCAACATGAAAGACATAGAATAAATTAAATTATAATATTATAATTTAACAAGGGGAGTGATTAAGATGAGGAAAAAAGGATTTATTGGATTTGTTGGTAGGTGGAGTTGGCTTCTAATAGTGGCTTTTTTAGTATTAGGGTGGCAACACCCAATTATCGGTAGTTTGGCTTTAGTCTGTATGATTGCTCCTATTATAGTAGCAGCTTGGAAAGGTGGAAGAGTTTGGTGTGGAGCCGTATGTCCAAGAGGAAGCTTTAATGATAATATATTAAGTAAAATTAGTAGAAGTGTAGAGATACCTTCCATTTTTAAGACAATATGGTTTAGAGTTTTGTTCTTTATCTTCTTAATATATAATTTTATATCAGGAGTTATTAAAGCCAATGGTGATTTAGTAAAGATAGGTTTTGTTTTCTACAAAATTATATTTTTAACTACAGCAATTACAATTTTATTTGGTATCATATTCAATGAGAGAACTTGGTGTTCTTTCTGTCCTATGGGGTCATTATCTGCTTTAATTACTAAAATTAAACGTAAATTAAATGAAAGGCCCAAGAGAATTAGAGTTGACCAGGACAAATGTGTTAATTGTAAGATTTGTGAAAAAGAATGTCCTATAGGATTAACACCTTATGATTTTACTAACAATAATGATAAAGATTTGGATTGTTTACATTGTGAAGAATGTGTATATGCTTGTCCTGTTAATGCTTTGGAAAGAAAATAATAAAGATACTAAGGAAATAAATTATTTTTGGAGTGATAAAGATGGAATTTACTAAAGTAACTTCTGAAAGTTTTGAGCAGAAGGTTTTAGGAGCAGAAGTTCCTGTCTTGTTAGAATTTTCTTATAAATATTGTTCAGCTTGTCAAGAGGTCAAGGAGTTTCTTAAAGATAATATAGATATAGAAGAGATAAAGCTCTTGGAGATAGATATCTCTACAAATCAAAAAATGGCTGAGAAATATAATGTTGATAAAACACCAACATTATTACTATTTAGCCATGGTAAAGAGCGTGGCAGGCATATAGGATATCTTGACCAAGATGAATTAGAAGAGTTATTAAGTCAATTATCAATAATTAGTAGGATAAAGGAGATTATAATGGAGCTGTTCTAACTATATAATCTTTCTTATAAATCTAGATAATAGTTCTAAAAAGAAATGTAAAAGCTTAGTTTGGCCACAGATTAGAGAATAAAGGGCTAATTTATAAAATTAGTATTAAAGATTAGTGGAGATTTGTGTTGATCTGTGGTAGAAAATAATTATAATGAGTTGATCAATTATTTGGACTAAAGAATGAAGTAAGGTATTTAAGCGCATATTAATAAAAGATACTAATCTAAAGGATAAGAGGTGGTAATTATGATCTTTGATGCTTTATTTGGATCAAAGGTAGAGGCGATATCTCCTAAAGAAACAGAAGAGAAATTAGCTAAAGCTAATGTACAAATATTAGATGTTAGAACTAAAGAAGAGTATAATCAAGGGCATATTCCTAATTCAATTAATATTGAAGTAACAGAAGTAGAGAACAATTTAGATAAAATAAATAAGAATAATGAAATTATCACTGTTTGTGCATCTGGGATGAGAAGTAATAGAGCCGCTAAAAAATTAGTGGATTTAGGATATGAGAAAGTAAAGAATATGAAGGGTGGAATGATGGCCTGGAAAGGGAAAGTAGAATAAGGTTAAATAATAAAACAGCAGCTATATAGCTGCTGTTTTATTATTTATAGGATTTTTAGTGAAATCTAAAGGTTCAAATATCTTTTTCAGATTATTTAAATAAATTATTTTATCCTATTGACAAACTTGTATATACAAGTTATAATAACTTATGTAAGGTACTTGTATATACAAGTTTCAGATTTGAAGAATAGTCATTATTGCATAAATAAAAAAGTATATACAAATTATAAGATTATAACCTATATAAAAATTTAAGATTACAAGCTATCTTTAAAATTTATTATTATAATTGGTTTTGGTTAAGAAGATAGAAGAGTAGTAATTGCTAGAACTCTATAATTCTGATAATAACTAGCTCTTACTTATATAATTAGATAATAATTCAACTTTTTAACCGATTATTTACAACTTCTAATTTAGCTTGTAATAAAAATATAGGGGGGTTATAAATGTCTAAATTTTCAAAAGAAGCAGAAAAATTATTAGAGTATATTGGTGGGAAAGAGAATATTTCAGCAGTATCACATTGTGTAACAAGGATGCGTTTTGTATTAAATGATACTAAGAAATCAGATATTGATAAGATTGAAAGTATTAGTTGTGTAAAGGGTACCTTTGCTCAAGCTGGTCAGTTCCAAGTTATCATTGGTAATGAAGTATCAGATTTTTATAATGAATTTGCAAAGATTTCAGGTGTATCTGGTGTTAGTAAAGATGCTGCTAAGAAAAATGCTAGGCAGAATCTAAATTGGTTACAGAGATTAATATCACACTTGGCTGAAATCTTTACACCATTAATTCCAGCTTTGGTAGTTGGAGGTTTGATCTTAGGATTTAGAAATGTAATTGGAGATATCAAGTTATTAGAAGGTGGGACTAAGACTTTAACAGAGGTTTCTCAATTTTGGGCAGGAATTCATCACTTTTTATGGTTGATTGGTGAAGCTATCTTTCACTTCCTACCTGTAGGAATCACTTGGTCTATCTCTAAAAAGATGGGTGCTACAGAGATATTAGGTATCATATTAGGTATTACTTTGGTATCGCCACAGTTATTGAATGCCTATGGTGTAGCTGGTGGAGCAGAAGCACCAGTATGGGACTTTGGATTTACACAAATTAAGATGATTGGTTATCAAGCACAGGTTATTCCAGCTATTTTAGCAGGATTTACTTTAGCTAGTTTAGAAAAATGGTTACGTAAATTTGTTCCAGAGTATATTTCAATGATTTTAATTCCATTCTTAGCATTAGTACCAACTGTATTATTAGCCCATACTGTATTAGGTCCAATTGGTTGGACAGTTGGTTCTTATATTTCTAATATTGTATATGTAGGGTTAACATCAGCTTTTGGTTGGTTATTTGCAGCAGTATTTGGTTTTGCCTATGCACCATTAGTAATCACAGGATTGCACCATATGACAAATGCTATTGATTTACAGTTAATGAGTGAGTTTGGGGGAACTAATCTATGGCCGATGATTGCTTTATCTAACATTGCTCAAGGTTCTGCAGTATTAGCGATAATTTATTTAAATAGAGATGATGAGGAAGAGAAACAGGTTTCTATTCCAGCAGCAATCTCATGTTATTTAGGAGTAACTGAACCAGCTATGTTTGGTATTAATCTAAAATATATATTCCCATTCTTAGCTGCTATGATCGGTTCAGCAATTGCTGGCTTAGTTTCAGTGAGTTCAGGAGTTATGGCTAACTCAATTGGTGTTGGAGGATTACCAGGTATTTTATCAATTCAACCACAGCATATATTAATGTTTGCTGTTTCTATGCTAATAGCAATAATTGTTCCATTTATCTTAACTATCTTCTTTGCTAGACATAAGATTGCAACTGGAAGAAAGAAGATATAGATAAGATATATTTAAATATATAATGAAATTTCAATGTGAGGTTATAGAAAGATAAAGCGACAGTTTCGTGATTAGGCGTTAGGAGGTAGGAGTTAGGAAGACCTTACTAACCCCTATAACTTATGACCTAGCACCTAAAAATATCTCTTTATACCCATTAAATCATATTGTATAAGCTATAATAATAGAAGAATTAAAAATTAACAAAGCTCTCCTTCTTTAATCCAATGGAGAGTTTTGTTTTATAAGAGGTGATCTATTATGGAAAATATTAATGCTGAGTGGTGGAGAAAAGCAGTTGTATATCAGATTTATCCTAAAAGTTTTAATGATACTACAGGAAATGGTATAGGAGATTTACAAGGGATTATAGAAAAGTTAGATTATTTAAATAAATTAGGTGTAGATGTAATTTGGTTAACACCTATATATAAATCGCCACAAAATGATAATGGATATGATATTAGTGATTATTATAGTATTTATGAAGGATATGGCACTATGGAAGACTTTGATAGATTACTAGCAGAAGCTCATCAGCGGGATATTAAGGTTATTATGGATATAGTAATTAATCATACATCTACAGAGCACCAATGGTTTAAAGAGTCTGCTAAGTCTAAGGATAATCCATATAGGGACTTTTATATATGGAAAGATCCTAAAGGTGGAGCAGAGCCAAGTAATTGGAAGTCTAAATTTGGTGGTTCGGCTTGGAAATATGATAAAGATACTGGACAATATTATTTACATCTTTTTGATGTAACTCAAGCAGATTTGAACTGGGAAAATCCAGAAGTTAGAGAGAAACTATATAAAATGATGAATTTTTGGCTAGGTGAGAAGGGTGTAGATGGCTTTAGATTAGATGTAATTAACCTAATTTCTAAGAATCAAGATTTCCCAGATGATGATGGTTCAGTTGCTCCTGGAGATGGACGAAAGTTTTATACTGACGGTCCAAAAGTTCATAAATATATGCAAGAGATGAATCAAGAGGTCTTTTCTAAGTATGAAATGATGACAGTAGGTGAGATGTCATCAACTAATATTGATGATTGTATCAAATATACTAATCCTAAGCGGAAGGAATTGGATATGGTCTTTAGTTTCTATCATTTAAAGGTAGACTATCCTAATGGTGAGAAATGGACTAATGCTGATTTTGATTTTATTGAGTTAAAGAAGATTTTATCAGATTGGCAGGTAGGAATGAATCAAGGTGGAGGTTGGAATGCATTATTTTGGTGTAATCATGACCAACCAAGAGTTGTAAGTCGATTTGGTAATGATGGGAAATATCATAATAAATCCGCTAAGATGTTAGCTACTACAATTCATATGATGCAAGGAACTCCTTATATTTATCAAGGCGAAGAGTTTGGAATGACTAATCCAAATTTTGCAGATATTAATGATTATCGTGATGTAGAATCTTTAAATGCTTATAAGATTCTTAAAGAAGAAGGAAGATCAGAAGAAGAGATTATGTCTGCCATAAAAGCTAAATCAAGGGATAATTCTAGAACTCCGATGCAATGGAATTCAGGTCAGCATGGAGGGTTTACTACAGGTACTCCATGGATTAATTTAGCAGCTAATTATAAAGATATCAATGCGCAACGATCTCTTGCAGATAAAAACTCAATCTTTTATCATTATCAAAAATTAATTAAGTTAAGAAAGAGATTAGATATTATCACTTATGGTGATTATAAATTACTCTTAGAAGATGACCAAGATATTTTTGTCTATCTTAGAACTTATAATAGTGAGAAATTATTAGTTATTAATAACTTCTATGATAAAGATGTAGACTTTAAATTACCAGATGAAGTATCAGACCTTAGTGCTTATAACACTAAAATCTTGATCTCTAATTATGGTGATTCTTCTGAAAATATTAAGAATATAAGATTACGACCATATGAGTCTATTGTTTATCATCTTGCAAAATGAGATTAGAAATGATAGAATATTTTGGGTGATAATTATGGATAATAAGTATCTAAAGATATATAATGAGCTTGCTAAAAAGATAGAACGTGGAGAAATAAGTCCAAAGAGTCAATTACCTTCTGAAAATCAACTAAGTAAAGAATATGATTTATCTAGAGGGACTATTAGAAAAGCACTTGATCTCTTATCTCAGAATGGTTATATTCAAAAGGTTCATGGAAAAGGTTCAATTGCTTTAGATGTTAATAAATTTGACTTTCCTGTTTCTGGAGTTGTTAGTTTTAAAGAACTTTCTAAGAAAATGGGAACAAAAGCAAAGACTATTGTTTCAGAGTTGGAATTAATCAAGCCTGATAAACACTTAAAGTCTAAATTAAATATTTCTGATGATGAAAAGCTATGGAAGATTGTTAGGGTTAGGGAAATATCTAAGCAGAAGATTATTCTTGATAAAGATTTTTTAAAGCAAGAATATGTTCCAAGCTTAAGTAAGGAAGTATGTGAAGATTCAATTTATGAATATATTGAGGATGAATTGGAACTGAGAATTAGTTTTGCTAAGAAATTAATTTCGGTAGAAGAACCTACACTAGAAGATAAAGAACATTTAGATTTAGAAGGATATAATGTAGTAGTGGTAGTAAAAAGCTATGTTTATTTAGATGATGCTACTTTATTTCAATATACTGAATCTAGACATAGACCAGATAAGTTTAGATTTGTTGATTTTGCTCGTAGGACTCATCAATAGTTTAATAAGTTCTATAAGTTTGCTTTCATTATTAAGAATCTCCTTTTAGTTTATTTTTAAAGAAAGGATTATGGTTTAAACCATAATCCTTTCTTTTTTAATTTAATAATATAGAATAAAAAAAATATAAAGAGTAATACTAAGAACTTGAAGTATGAACTATTATCAAAAAAGGAAGGTAATAATATGTGGAGAGCAGCACTATGGGGAGGAATTGCTGGATCTTCTGTTTTTATAGGCTCATTAATAGCTTTGTTCTTTAATATCAAAAAAAGTGTTATTGGTTTTATTATGGCTTTTGGTACAGGAGTTTTAATGGGGGCTGCTGCTTTTGAATTACTTACAGAAGCAGTTGAAAATGGTGGTATAACAGTTACTGCTATTAGTTTTATTTTAGGTGCAGCTCTCTTTACTTTATTTAATTTAATCATTGCTAAAAAAGGAGGTCATAGTAGAAAGAGATCACAGGATAATATAACTGAAAATTCAGGAATAGCAATCTTTATGGGCACTGTAATGGATGCTATACCAGAATCAGTAATTATTGGTGTTAGTTTGACTAAAGAAGAGAATATTAGCTTGCTTTTAGTGGTTGCTATTTTTATTAGTAATTTTCCTGAAGGTCTATCAAGTAGTAGTGGCTTAAAAAAAGCTGGATATTCAAAGACTAAAATTCTAGTATTATGGTTAATTGTATCATTTCTTGCTATATTGAGTTCAATAGTAGGATTTATTTTTTTAGAGCATGGTTCAGAAGCATTAATTGCTACAATTAGTTCTTTTGCTGCAGGTGGAATAGTAGCAATGCTTTCATCAACTATGATGCCAGAAGCTTATGAGGATGGAGGACCTATTGTTGGCCTGATATCTGCTTTGGGATTAATAAGTTCTGTTATTTTGAGTAATTTAAAGTAATTATATAACCATCTCCTTAAGCATTGAATAAACTATATAAAAGATTAAGGAGGTGGTTGATTTGGATTTTATTAAATTACCTGTTGCTATTAAAACAATTAGAATCAATAGGCCTAGACTAAAGCTTTATTACCCCCAAGTTAGAGGAATGAGCGATTTAAAGCTTCAAAGAGAAATTAATTGCCAGATTTATGATTTAGTCTATCAATTAATTGAAGAGCAAGGCTTTTATGAAAATCCATTAACAGATATTACTGCTTATTATGAGATTAAAAATAATCAGCGAGGTATTTTAAGTTTAACTTTGATTAATTATGCTTATGCTGGTGGAGCCCATGGTTTGACATTAACTAAATCACTAACCTTTGATATTGAAACTGCAAAAGTATATAAATTAGTCGATCTATTTAAAGAAGATAGTAATTATCAAGAAGTATTATCGGAAATTATCGAAGAACAGATTGAAGAACGTGATATAGGAGTGATAGATGATTTCCCAGGTGTTAGAGAAGATCAAGATTATTATTTAGCTGATAAATGTTTGGTGATCTATTATCAATTATATGAATTTACACCTTATGTTTTTGGATTTCCCTACTTCCCAATCTCAGTCTATGAGATAGAAGATATTATTAATTTAGAAGGACCATTAGGTCAAATGTTGTATTAACTTTTTGCTTTTGGTGTATTTGGGGTTAATGGAGATAAAGAGACACTTTTTGGCTTTAGGTGCTAGGAGTTGGGAGTTAGTTTTTCCTAATACCTACCGCCTATCTCCTATCGCCGAAACTGTCGCTTTATCATTCTATAACCTAATTTCTCTTTATATTAAGTTTAAGACTATTTAATATTCTCATATCCAAGTCAGTATATTGAGCAGCTAATAGTATAATATAAGCAATATCAAAGAAGAGAGTTGCAATAGAGAAGAAAGTAATGAGTATTGAACCTTGATTTAGATAGAATATAATAGAAGCAAATAAAGTTCCGATTAATTTAAAAATAGCAATATAGATTGATTGGCCTGAAGTACTATTGCGTCTGATTAGCATAGTTATAAATAGGATTGACATTAGTAGGTTCTGTCCAAAGGCTGCATATTTCCCAATATAATCATCGAATTCATAAGAGATAAATAGAATAGTGAAAAAGATTATCAATAATAGTAGAAAGAAAATAGGATAAAATAGCTTTCTGTAAAATTTATTTCTAAAGTCTGCTTGACCGAATAAAAGAAATTGAAGTAGAATAATTAAATCAAGGGAGAACCAAATAATAGTAATATAAAGTCTAGGTAATTCAAGTGGCCAAATAAAGGAAAAGATAAATTCCCAAGAAAGATTAGCACACAAGGCTAACATGGGCATTCCATAAGTCTTGTCTTGAAATCCTTTAAAAATAATTAGAATATAGGTTAAAGACCAAAAAAGTCCAGTACCTATCTCTAGAATTAAAAGTAGAGTATTACTCATAATCTGCCTCCTATCAACTTTTGTTAATATATATGCTGATAAAATAAAGCTTATAGAAGGATCATATTTCCAGATTAATTATTCAATATTTGAAATGATACTTTGATTTTATATTACCCTATATAGATTAAGATTGGATAAAGGCTATTATCAAAAAAGAGTCATTTTAATAGTAGCCTAAGATCGCTTTGTACTCAAACTACAAAAGATTAGCTTTTAATTAGTTCCTGCTACCAATGACAAACGTAATTAAAATAGATATGATTATAGTATGAAGATTTAAATTATCTTTTGTGAAAAAAAATTCAAAGTTAACATGGGAGGCGAAATTTAATGAAGAAGAGATTTTTGGCAATAATAACTTTAGCAATACTTGTTTCAGGACTAATGTTAGTAGTAGGATGTTCAACAAAAGAGGCTATAACTGATGAAAATTATGTACCGATTAAAGAAAGAGGTTATGCTAATCCAAAAGCATTAATTAGTGCAGAAGAATTAAAGAAAATTAAGGATAAAGATGATCTAGTTATGGTTGATTTTAGACATGTGGCTAAGTATAAGTTAGGACATATTCCAGGAGCAGTTAATGTTTATCGTAGTGATGAAGAAAACCCTAATGCTGAATATGGTGGTATTAGAGCTACTGTAGATCAGATGGAAAAAATGTTACAGACTAAAGGTATTAACAATGGAGATTTAATCGTTATTTATGATGATCGTGGAGATTATGATGCTGCTAGAATGTGGTGGATTTTAAAGACATATGGCTATGATAAGGTTAGATTATTAGATGGAGGAATTGTTCGTTGGAAGGCATTAGATTATGATACTCAGATATCAACACCAGATGTTGAAAAAGGTAACTTTAAATTTAACAGAGCTAAGGTTAATGAAGATAAGTGGTTAGCGACTGTTGATTATGTTCAAAAGGCTATTAATGATAGTGATTTACAAATCTTAGATACTCGTTCTAGAGCTGAGTATACAGGTGAGAAGAATATGGCTTCTAGAGGCGGAAGAATTCCAACTGCTCCATGGATTGAATGGAAAGAGGCTATTAATGGTGGTAAGTCTGAAGGGCCTCGTACTTTCAAGACTGCTGAAGAATTAAAAGCAGTATATGAAGCTAAGGGAATAACTGAAGATAAGACAATTATTCCTTATTGCCAATCAGCTGTTAGATCAGCACATACTACTTTTGTATTAACTCAATTATTAGGATATGAAGATGTTAAGAACTATGATGGTTCTTGGATTGAGTGGAGTGCAAGAAAAGATTTACCGATTGAGAAAGGTGAATAATTACTTATATAATATATAACAATATAATTTATAGTCAGGAAGGGGGATTTCCTCCTTCCTTTAATTTTGTTTAAATATCTTTTAATAAAATAATTACTTAATACTTAATTTTTTGCTATTCTACTTTTAGATTATAAATGATTTATCAGGGCAAAAAGGTAAAATTTTATAAAACTTTAAAAGAACTGTACTATATCGTATAATAATGATATAGTATTAATGAAATTTAATAGATTTATCTATAAAAAAAGTTGCTGTTATACTTATTATAGAGGAGAGATAAATATGGAGAAAGTTTTATTTGATTGTGATAATACAATGGGATTACCAAAAAAGGATGTTGATGATGGATTAACTCTACTTTATTTATTGGGTAGAGAGGATGTTGAGCTATTAGGAGTTAGCAGTACCTTTGGTAATGGAACTCTAGCTCAAGCCAATCAGGTAACAAAGCAGATGATTGAAGAATTAGATATTACAGATTTTAATTTACATTCAGGAGCTGCTAATGCCAATGATATAGATACAGCTGCTGCTGACTTTTTAGTTAAAACAGCTAAAGAGAATCCAGGAGAGATAACTTTATTAGCTACAGGTCCTTTAACTAATTTGAAAGCAGCCTATAAAAAAGATGATCAATTCTTTACATATCTTAAACAGATAGTAGTTATGGGAGGTATTACTGAGCCATTATACTTTGGAGATAAAGAAGTATCTGAATTGAACTTTTCTTGTGATGGGGAGGCTACTGAATTGGTATTAAAAGCTGATGTACCTGTTATGGTAGCTAGTGGAAATTTATGTTTAGAAGCATTTTTTGGAAGTGAAGAATGGAAAACTTTATCTAATAAGCAAAATGATAATTATAAATATATCAGTGATTATATTAAGGATTGGTATGATTATGGAGAAGAGTTAATTAATACTAAAGGTTTTTACATGTGGGATTTAGTATCTGCTGTGTATGTTACTAGCCCTGAATTATTTGAGAATCAATATTATACTTTAAATTCTAAATTAGATGATTTGAAGACAGGAACGTTAATTGTTGATATTTCTGATAAGTCACGAGATATAAGAAATGAAGGGGTAATTAATATTCCTACAGGAATAAAGGATATTAAGAAATTTAAAGATGCTATCTTTGCAGCTTGGCTTAATTTTTAAAAATCTGTATGGATTTATTTTGAAGTTTCTGTAATTAATTCAGGGGAAAATTTGTGATAGTTGAATCTTAAGTGGGCTAATAAGGGATTATGGGGATAAAGAGACATTTTTAGGTGCTAGGTGATAGGTCATAGGGGATAGTAAGGTCTTCCTACCTCCCATTTCCTAACGCCTAACTCCGAAAATGTCACTTCATCTATCTATTATATTACTATAAAAACATTTAGACTTTAATGATGAAATGGAATTGATTGAGTTGAGCTAGGGCTAAAAATATAAATATATAGGGGAGAAGTTAACTGATGAAAGATAATAACAGGTTATTGTCTTTACAAAATAAATACAATGAGATACTTCTTGAGGATGGTGGCTTGAGGACTTTATGTGGTGTTTTAACAGAGGATATCAATAATTTTGTATTTATCTTAGATAAATATCGTGAGAATTTACTTTATATAGATAGGAAATTGCGCCAAGATATGGACTTTTATGATTATTTAGATTATAAGAAATTAGAAAAAAAGAAGTAGTTTATACAGATAATGGTTTCCATGTAGAGAGAGCATATTATTCTTGGAAGAATAAAGAGTATACAGAGATTCAAGCTAGGTTAGGAGGACAAGATGAGTTATTGGGTTATCTTGTTATTTTAGAGGAAAATATTTTAGATGAAGATGATTATTTGGCTCTGACTCAAGGGGTTAATGCTATCTCTTTAAAGTTACATCAAAATTATATTATACAGAGCTTGTCACAACGATGTAGTAATGAATTAATTGAAAATCTACTACAAGGTAGAGTTAAAGATAGACAAAAGTTAATTAAAAGTGGTGAATTAGCAGGTTGGGATTTGACAGTTTCTTATCAACTATTTGTAATTAAAGCTAATTTTAGTCGTGATTTAGATAAAGATACAGGTGGTCATGGATTATATACCTACGAGATGGAAGAGAAGATTATTAATAGCTTACATCGAATTATTAGAACAAATATTTCAAGGAAGTATATTATATTTTCGTACCAAGGAGATATTTTACTATTAATTAATTATGAGGATAACTCTAAAGAGATTAGAGAGGACATAGAAAGCCTTCATCAGCAACTAAGTAATCGTTTTCAAGGGGTATCTTTCTCAATTGGAGGGGGTTCTTTTGTTAGAGATTGTTGTATGATAGCAGATAGCTATCAGCAGGCATTATATAGCTTAGAATTCCTTGCTATAACAAATGAAGTTAATAGGGTATTATTTTATGAAGATTTGGGAGTTTTACGTTTATTATGGCAGGTGGATTGTCGTCATTTAATGAAGTTTACCGATGAATTCTTGAAAGAGCTCATTGCTTATGATTTAAATAATAATAGTAACTGGGTAGATACTTTAGGGGCTTTTTTGCAAGAGGGATGTAGTATTCAATATGCTGCCAATCGACTACATATTCACCCAAATACTATGAGGTATAGAATTGAGAGAATACAAGAAATTTTAGGGCTTGATTTACGTGATTTTGAAACACAATTAAATTTGACTACTGCTTATAAGATTCATAAATTTATTATCTGTAGTTGTGAAGAAGGAGGCTAATATAATGGAAAAGAGGGGAGTTTCCAGAAGAAAAGATCCTAAATGGCAGATCAAATTGGCTATTGTGCTCTTATTTATCTCATCATTAATTTTTTATTACTTATATAATTCATTAGCTTTTAATCTAGCTATTTCTTGGGTCTTTGGTCTATTAGTTGGATTTACTTTGCAACGTGCTAAGATATGTTTTACTGCAACCTTGAGAGATCCAATCTTTTTTGGCTTAACTGAATTAGCAAGAGCAGTTATATTATCATTATTAATAGCGACAATAGGATATAGTATAATTCAATATTATCAAATGGTAAATGGTCTAAGTCTTTCAGGAAGATTTGTAGCCTTAGGTTGGCACATTCCAATTGGAGCTTTAATCTTTGGGGTTGGTGCTGCTATTAGTGGTGGTTGTGCTTCTGGAACTTTAGTTAGATTAGGGGAAGGGTTTCAGTTGCAATGGGTAGCTTTAATCGGATTTCTTTTAGGTTCAGTACATGGAGCTCATGATGCTGATTGGTGGTATAGATTATTTAGTGATTATGAGGTACCTCACTTACCTACTTTGATAGGTTGGGGACCCAGTATTTTGTTGCAAGTATCTATGTTAGTTATTCTATATTTATTACTTAAATTGCAATAATAAATTGAACATTTTCAAACTGTAATAATTTGGTTATTTAGTCATAAAGAATTTGTTTTAATTTATCTTCAAATATTTCATCAGGGGTTAGGTAATCTAAGATTTTTCTTGGTAAAGTATTGCACCAGTTTTGGACTCTAGCAATAGATTCAATAGAGAATTGGTTTAGACTATTACCTTTAGGGATAAAGCGTCTTATAAGACCATTATGACGCTCATTAGTTCCTCTTTCCCATGATGAATATGGATGTGCAAAGTATACTTTAGTATCACTAATTTGCTCTAAAAATGACATTTGAGCAAACTCAGAGCCATTATCACAAGTGAAGCTTTTAAATACTTTTGGAAAACAATCTCCTGCTTCATTAACGAGCTTTAAAATAGCATCTTGAACTGCTTGAGCAGTCTTGGCAGGGATTTTACGAATAATTTCTTTACGAGTCATACGTTCTGTCATAGTAAGTAAAACTGATTCATTTTTAGTCTTTTTGCCTATCATAGTGTCAATTTCCCAGTGACCAAACTCACTACGATTATTAATACTTTCAGGGCGTTGATCTATACTTGTACCAAGCTTCTTTTTATTATTTTTAGTGTGCTTTCTTTTTGAAGAACGCTTAAGCTTCAAAGGTAAATCAATGTTTTTAATTGTCAATAATCCAGCGTTGACGTAGTTATAAAGCGTTTTAGTAGATACCATCTCTGGCTTTGGAAATTTATTATGAAGTTTTGCTGCACCACATATAGCATCAAGAGAATGTCCTTTTTCGTAGAACTGTTCTATAACATAATCAATGAACTCTTCACATTGCAAAAGTTTAAATTTAGGACCACAATTCTTGCGATTAGATTCATAAACTCTTTGACCAGTGTCAGGGTAATAGACCATAATCTTTTTATTAGCTTTAATTTGAGAAACTGTACCACGTTTTAGTTCGTTTCTAATGGTATTAGAAGCTCTACCTAAACGTTTTGCAATAGCATTTGGATTCATTCCTTCGGAATGTAATAATGCAATTTGACCACGTTCATAAGCATTTAGGTGTTTATTTTTTCGGGATTTTGGTGTATCATTTAAGTAAGTCATAGTGTGCACCCTCCTGTAACTGGTTATTTTGTGGTGATTTAATTATATTACAGTTTGGTGCCCTATGGCTATTTTTATTTTGTTCAATTTGATTTTACAATGAAGCTCTATATTTATTAGCCTATTTGTGGGAAAAACATAAATTTGATTCATTTTAATGAAAAAGGAGAGGGAGTTATGAATAGATTAGACTGTATCGGAGAACCATGTCCGTTACCATTAATGAAAGCAGAGAAGAAGATAAAAAAATTAAAGATAGGCGAGAAGCTATATATTGAGGTTGATCATACTTGTGCAATGACTAATGTGCCAGAATGGGCTAGAAAACGTGGTTATAATGTGGAGATAGAAGAGGTGACCTTTGGTGAATGGCAAATCACTGTTACCAAAACAAAGTAAAGATGATAAAGAGAGTTTATTTAAAAAGATATTTAAACAGCCATGGCCCTATTGGGTAGGTGGAGTCTTACTGGCATTATTAAATATAATTTATGTAGCATTAACAGGTGATTATTGGGCGATTACAACTAACTTAGCCCGTTGGGGTTCTTGGGTGTTAAGTAATTTTGGAATAGCAACTAATGAATGGGATGTTTGGACTTATTATGATTATTATGCTAGACCATGGCTAGACAAGCAGACTTGGTCTAATCTTGGTATAGTTTTTGGTGCTTTAATAGCTATATTGTTGGCAAAGCAATTTAAATTTAAGAGGGTTAAGAATAAGAAACAAGTTCTAATTGTACTAATAGGTGGTTGGTTAATGGGGTATGGGGCTAGAGTAGCGGTAGGATGTAATATTGGAGGTTTATATAGTTCAATATCTTCATTAGGGCTAAATGGTTGGTTATATCTCCCTTTTGTCATGTTAGGCGTCTTTTTAGGAAGTAAGGTCCTAATGAAATGGTTTACTTAGAGAGTATTAATTAGTAGAATTAGTCTATAGATATTTAAGTTTAAAAAATTGAGTTGATATAAAGAGATATTAACGAGTGAGGAGTAATAGGTGACAAGTTAAGTTTGTTACTTGTGACTAGTTAGTAAAGTTTTATAATATTTATAGTAGTATATTTAAATTTCTTTTTAAAGCTAAATCACCATTTAAAGATATATTAAAGTTAAACAATATTTCAAAGTACAGCTATTAGCTGTGCTTTTTGATTTGTTAGTAGAATATTGATTACAGAAAATTTTTAATTAAGATAGTTACAAGAATATTTTAGGTATTACTAAGAAATATAGATAATCTAATTTATTATCTGCTACTAGTTATTCTTTGTTGCTATAATGTAGCTTTACTATAAAAAGTATTATCAATTTAATATGGGAATATAAAATAAGATGAAATTGGTGTTTTGCTACAAAGAAATATTAATATCTTAATCGATAGTAGCTTTTTTTAATTAAAATGACTTGTCTTTTGTAGATTGAGTACAAAAAAAGAGTATATAATTAGCTTGTGGCTCTAAAGACAAATGTTAGTTTAGTGGATATAATAATATTGACAATAGGAATAAAGTCTGTTTTTAAGGGAGTGCTTGTGAAAAATATATCTTATATGAATTGGAAGGAGGAGTTTCCCTTGTTATCAGAAAAAGTATTAAAGCCATTAAATGAAATAGTAGATGATTGTATGGGTGATGCCGATCCGGCTTGTGTAGCCAGTTGCCCAATGCATACTAATGTCAAGAAATATGTCAATCTAATAGGGGAAGGAAAGGGTAAAGAAGCAGTTGAGGTTATTAGAGAGAAGTTGTTCTTACCTAAGACTTTAGGAAGAATTTGTGCTCACCCTTGTGAAGAAAATTGCAAGAGAAATGAGGTGAATAGTCCTTTGGCAGTAGCAAGTTTAAAGAGGTATGCTGCTGATAACTTTGATGATCCTAATAATTGGGATTTGGATGTTGCTGAAGATAATGATAAGAAGATTGCAGTTATTGGAGCAGGACCTGCAGGAGCTCAAGCTGCTTTAGATTTAAGAAGAGAAGGATATTCTGTTACAGTATATGATCGTCTAGAGGTCTATGGAGGAATGATGAGAGTTGGTATCCCAGAGTATAGACTTCCAAGAGATATTATAGATAGTGAATATTCTCTACTTGAAAAGATTGGCGTAGAGTTTAAGATGGGAGTAGAGATTGGAAAAGATATTGACTTTAATCAGTTAAGAGAAGACTATGATGCAGTAATTGTAGCAGTAGGTAAGCATCAAGGTAGAATTGATAGAAGTCTTGAAAATCATGATGCCGATGGAATTTACCATGCTGCTGAATATTTAAAAGAAATTTCATTAACTCAAGCCTTTGATGGGGTAGGAAAGAAGGTAGCAGTTATCGGTGGTGGAGATGTTGCCATGGATTGTGCTAGATCATCACTTAGATTAGCTGGAGTTGAAGAGGTTCATGCTGTATGTTTAGAGTCTACATATGATGAGATGGCATCTTCAATGCATGAAATTAATGGTGCTCTTAATGAAGGAGTAAACTTTAATTTAGCTTATGGAACTCATAAAATTAATATAGATAAAGATGGAAGAGTATCAGGTTTAGAGCTTAAAGAATGTACAACTATGTTTGATAAGGATGGTAACTTTGCACCTGAATTTAATGAGAATAATAAAAAGGCTTTAGATGTAGATACAGTTATATTTGCTATTGGGCAAGGTGTAGATTCAAGCTTTGATAACGAAGATGTATTGACTAAAAGAAGAAATGGAACCTTTGAATGTGATCCATTAACTATGCAATCAGCTAGTGCTGAGAATGTATTTGTAGCAGGAGATGCAAGTGGAACAGCTTTTATAGTAGTTGGAGCTATGGCTGAAGGTAGAAGAGCTGCTAAATCAGCAGATAGATATTTAAATGCTAAAGATTTAAAGGAAGGCAGAGTTGCTCAAGAAGAAGGCTCATATACTACTAAGTTAGATATACCTCTAGATTGGGATAACTTGCCTAAGCCAGAAAGAGTACATGGTCAAGAATTAGATCCTAAAGAAAGGATTAAATCCTTTGATGAGGTTGAGTTTGCTTTAAGTCAAGAATTAGCAGAAAAAGAGGCTGAAAGATGTTTACAATGTGAATGTAGATTGTGTATGGGAGAATGTGTAATGTTAAATGACTTCTGTCATTCACCAAAAGATTTATTTGCTGAGGTAATGAAAACTGGAGATATAGATCCTTTAATTCCTTATTCTTGTAATATGTGTAGCCAATGTACAATTGTATGTCCTAATGATTTTAAAATTAAGGATAAGTTTATGAAGATGAGAAAAGAGATGGTTAAGAATAATAATGGTAAATCTCCAATTAAGGGACATGGAGCTATAGAGATGCATCAATTCTTAGGATTCTCAAAACTATTTAATACAGCTAAGCCTGCTAAGGATAAAAAATAAGGGGAGGTTTTAATATGTCAAAAACTAAACGAGTATTTATACCAGGTTGTAGTTTACCATCTTATAACCCTGATGCTGTAAAGAAGACTTTAGAGTTTTTACAAGAGAAGTTACCTGGAACAGGGGCAATTTTAAAATGTTGTGGTAAACCTACAAAGGCTTTGGGTCAAGTTGATAAATTTAAGGAGAGATATGCTGGATTTCAAGCTGAGATAGATAAATTAGGGGCAGAAGAGATTATTGTAGCTTGCCAATCCTGTTATTTAACTATGTCTGCAAATAGTCCACAGAAGGTAACTTCTTTATGGTCACTATTACCAGAGATTGGATTGCCAGAAGAATCAGTAGGTATCGGTAAAGATAGTGATATTACTTTTGCTATTCATGACTCTTGTTCAACAAGAGATCGAAAGGATATCCATGATGGAATTCGCTGGATTATTAAGGAGCTAGGTTATAATTCAGAAGAACCACCACATACTAGAGAGACTACAATGTGTTGTGGATTTGGTGGGATGGTAGTTCCAGCTAATCCAGAGCTTGCTCAAAGAGTAATGAATAAGAGAACATCAGAAGTAGAATCAGATTATATGGTCACTTATTGTGCAGCTTGTCGTGAATCTATGGTTAAAGGTGGCAAGAAGGCTGTTCACATCTTAGATTTAATCTTTGGTGGTCCATGGAACTCTAAATCTGAATTCCCAGATAACCCTTCTAGTCCTTTAACTGGGTGGGTAAATAGATATAAGTCTAAGAGAAATATTAAGAAGGTATTAAAATAATAGTAAGGAGTGAGCAGTAAGATATTAATCTTTTTACTATTCACTACTCACTACTTATTGAAATTAAAAGGAGGCTTTATAATGAGTGAGCAAGTTCAAGTTCAAGAAAAAAAGGGTAGTAAAGTTAAGGTGATAGCTTTTGTATTGGTAGTGGCTGCTGTTATCTTTTTAGTTAATAAATTAGGATATATGCAATACTTTAAAGATCCAAAGTTATTAAAAGAGGCTATTAATGGTTTAGGAGCATGGGGACCTATAGTATTTGGGTTATTATGGGTAATAGCTGCTGTGTTCTTCTTACCTGGTTCTGCTTTAGGATTAGTAGGAGGTTTGATCTTTGGACCATGGTTAGGTACTTTATACACAGCTTTAGGTTCAACTGTTGGTGCAGTTTGTGCTTTCTTAGCTGGTAAATATGTGGCTCGTGATATGGTAAAAGGAATGATGGAGAAGAATCCTAAATTAAATAAGATTGATGAAGGGGTACAAGCTGAAGGGTGGCGTTTTGTAATGTTAACCCGTTTAGTTCCAATCTTCCCATATAATGTTCAAAACTATGTTTATGGATTAACAAGTATCAGCTTAGTTTCTTATGCCATAGCTACTTTTGTATTTATGTTACCAGGTTGTTTAGCCTTCTCCTTTGCTGGTGGAGCTATCAGTTCTGGAGGAAGTCCGATGGAGATTATTATGTATTTAGGAATTGCGGGTATAGTATTATTTGCTATCTCTTTAATTCCTAAGTGGTTAAAGAAGAAAAATGGAGATCTATTAGAAGAGGAAGAAGTTAAAAAAGCATAAAGTATAAAGTATAAAGGATTTATAGAAGATAAGCCTATTTATAAATAGGCTTATCTTAATGTTTAAATTGATGTTAAAAAATTAGAGTAGATATTTCTTGTTATCGATTAATTGAAGATTTTATAGAAATAAAGGATCAATAATCAAATTTGTGGATGAAATATCTGAATTAATTTAGCTTTAAGAAAGAATATGTTTGCTTAGTAATTATTGAATTTATATAATAAAGGAGAGATTAAGGTGTTTAAAAAGAAGGTAGTATCCTTAGCATTAGTTATTACTATTTTATTATTATCAATTCTTGGCTGTACTTCTCCCCAAGCTCAAAAGCAAGAAGAGAATGTTTTAGAGCAAGAATGGAAAGAAGTTATAGCATCAGCTAAAGGAACAGAGGTTAATTTCTATATGTGGGGTGGAAGTAGAACTATTAACCAATGGGTTAAAGGTTATGTGGCAAAGAATTTGAAGGAGAAGTATGATCTTACTTTAAATATGGTACCAATGGATGCTACAGATTTTGTTAATAAGTTATTAGGAGAAAAGCAGATTGGAAAGAAAGAAGGAACGATTGATTTATTATGGATTAATGGTGAGAACTTTAAGACGGCAATGGATAATGAATTATTATTCGGTCCTTTTGCTGACAGCTTACCTAATTATAATAGATATATGGATACCGATTCTAAGCAGATAACTACTGACTTTGGTTTTCCAACTAAGGGTTATGAAGCACCATATAGTAAAGCACAATTTATCTTTATTTATGATCAGAATAAGATAGAAGAAGCTCCCTATAGTTTTGAAGAATTAATAGCTTGGATTAAATCACATCCAGGTAAATTTACTTATCCTGCTTTGCCAGACTTTACAGGAAGTGCTTTTGTACGCCATGTAATCTATGAAGTCACTGGTGGTTACGAGCAGTATTATAATTTAGAAGATGAAGCAGAAATTAGAAAGAAAATTAGACCTGCTCTTGAATTCTTAGCAGACTTAGAACCATATTTATGGAGAGAAGGAGAGACTTATCCAAGTACTATTGCTCAATTAGATAATATGTTTGCTGATGGTGAAGTGCTAATGAGTATGGGCTATGATCCAAGTAAAGCAACTAGTGAGATTGTTAAAGGGACTTATCCAGATTCAGCTAGAACCTTTGTACTAGAGAGTGGGACTATCTCTAATACTAATTTTCTAGCAATTCCGTTTAACTCACCTAATAAAGCAGGAGCATTAGTAGTGGCTAACTTCTTAGAGAGTTTTGAAGCTCAGCTGTCTAAATATAGTCCAGAAAATTGGGGAGCTTTACCAGTATTCAGTTATGATAAGCTAAATGTTCAAGAGAAAGAAGAATTGGCTGACTTAGATTTAGGTGTAGCTACTTTATCACAAGAGGTTTTAGACAAGCATAGTGTACCAGAGTTACCAGCCGATTTAGTACCGATTATTGAAGATGAATGGAATAAGATTGTAGGAAAGTAAAGAGCAATTGAGAATTGAAGATGTAGAATTAAAAGTTTTAAGAACTTAATTCTCAATTCTCAATTCTCAAATATCAATTTTCAATTTTTACTTTTGATTGGAGGAATAGATCTTGAAATTAATGAAATATTCAATCATAAAACCATATATCTTATTAACTCCAGCACTGATTATATTATTTGGACTATTCTTAGGAGGGGTGATTTTAGCCTTAGCCCAGAGCTTTGGCTATTTTCCTCTTCTAGGGTTAAATACTTTTACTTTAAAGTATTATATTGAGATATTTACAAGTACGGAGTTTTTAGATGCTTTAAGATATAGTTTTTATATCTCCTTTGTATCATCATTTCTGGCTGTAGTAATTGGTGTCTTTTTGGCTTATCAATTAGTCAGATTACCAAAGGAGTATAAGTTAGTACGTTTGATTTATAAACTACCGATTATTGTTCCTCATATTATAGCTTCATTATTAGTGTTTCTATTTTTTACTCAAAGTGGATTAATAGCTAGGATTTTATATCATTTTGGTATTATTAAAGGCTTAGAAAGTTTTCCTCAATTAGTCTTTGACAGATGGGGAATAGGAATAATTTTAGTCTATTTATGGAAAGAGATTCCTTTTGTTGTCTTGGTTGTTTATACTGTTTTAAATAATATTAATAATTCTTTTGAGCAGGTAGCTGCTAATTTGGGCGCAAGCCAGCAACAGATATTTTGGAATATATACTTACCTTTATCTTTGCCTAGTATAGGTTCATCCTTTATTATTGTCTTTGCTTTCTCTTTTGGTGCCTTTGAGATTCCTTTCTTATTAGGTTCAACCTATCCTAAGACATTGCCAGTGTTGGCATATCAAAGCTATGTTAGCTCAGATTTATTACAACGCCCTTATGCTATGGTAATTGCAATTACCTTGACTGTTATTTGTTTGGGACTTATATATATTTATAAAAAATTATTAGATTTAGTGTTGAGGTATAAATAGCTAATGGCTGATGGCTAGTAGCTATTAGCTAATCTTAGAAAGAGGGATTTATTATGATAACAACTACAAAAGTAATTCGGACTACTCTTATATATATATTATTACTATCTTTAATTTTACCCTTAATAGTGTTAGTAATTTGGTCTTTTACTAATGATTGGCCTTGGCCTAAACTATTTCCCCAATCCTTTACTTTAGAAGGGTGGAAGTATTTTATTAATCCAGTTAATGGGGCTTGGGATGCTTTACAGAGTAGTTTTTTGATTGGAATTGGAGTGACCTTATTAGCTTTGCTAGTGAGTATTCCTGCTGCTAAGGCTTTAGGATTGTATGATTTTCCAGGGAAGAGTTTGATTAATATTTTGGTCTTAGCACCTATTATTATTCCCCCATTAGCAGTGACTATGGGAATTCATATTAATTTTATGAAGTATGGTTTGACTGATAATGTCATTGGGGTAATGATTGTACATTTAATTCCCTGTATCCCTTACTCTATTAGAATTCTAACTAATGTATTTGAGGCAATGGGTGATAAATTAGAGTTACAGGCCAAAGTATTAGGAGCTAATAGTTGGCAGACCTTTATCTATGTAACTTTACCATTAATCTATCCTGGTATCTTTTCGGCAGGGATTATGGTCTTTATTATCTCCTTTAGCCAATATTTATTAACTTTTTTAATTGGTGGAGGACAAGTAGTTACCTTTCCGATGCTACTCTTTCCACTAGTCAAGAGTGGAGATAGAATGTTAGCAGCAGTGTATAGTTGGGTCTTTATTATCGCAGCTTTGATCTTTACTCTGATTATGGAAAGACTATTCAAACAGGATCAGAATAAGAATCAAACTTTTTATATGTAGAGGTTAATACAATTAATAATTAATAATGTAGAATTTATAATTATAGATAAACAACCTTAAAGTGAAATTAATTCAAATGAATTATTAGCTACTGATGTACACAGATTAAAAGCAATTAATAATTATATTTTGCTTAATCTTTTATTACTTTTCATCTCTATCTATCCGTGTTAATCCGTGGCAAAAATAATCTTTTAAATTTTGTTTTAAAGTTGGACATCTATAAGTTCTTAAATATTTTAATTATCAATTATCAATTATCAATTCTTAATTATCAATTATCAATTATAAATTCTTAATTAGCAAGAGGGGGAGTAATTAACATGGCAGAGATAGAACTACAGAATCTAAGCAAAAGTTTTGAAGATAAATCAGTGATTGATTCATTAAATTTAACTGTTAATGATGGAGAGTTAGTGGCTTTATTAGGACCTTCTGGCTGTGGTAAGACGACTACTTTGAACATTATTGCAGGATTATTAGAGGCAGATAATGGAGATTTATTCTTTGATAATCAGAGTGTACTAGATATGCCTACCAAAGAGCGTGGAGCTGTCTTAGTATTTCAGAATTATCTATTATTCCCCCATATGAGTGTAGGCCAGAATATTGCTTTTGGCTTAAAGATGAGAGGGATTGATAAGAAGACTCGAAAGCAGAGAGTTAGTGAATTGTTAGAATTAGTAGGTTTAACTGCTTATGCTGATTATTCACCCAATGATTTATCAGGGGGGCAGAAGCAACGGGTGGCTTTAGCTAGAGCTTTAGCAATTAACCCGCAGGTATTATTATTAGATGAGCCCTTTTCTAATTTAGATGCTAACTTACGTGAGGATATGCAGAACTTTATTCGGAATTTACACCTAGAAGAAGAGATGACTACTATTTTTGTAACTCATGACCGTGATGAAGCTATGCTGATGGCTGATCAGATTGCTGTAATGAATCAGGGAAAGATCGAACAGTATGGCAAAGCTAAAGAGCTATATACCAAACCTAAAACTAGATTTGTCTCTGATTTCTTTGGAAAAGCCAATTATTTAAAGGTAGAACTAGAAGGTAATAACTTTATCTTTAATGGAGTTTCTACTCTGATTAGTGAAAAGGATAAGCTTGCTCTTAAATTAAGGTCAGGAAAATCAATAGTTGCAATGATTAGACCTGAATTTATTGAACTTGAAAGTATGGAAATAGAGGGAAATAAAGAAACTTTAGAGTTTAGTGGAAGTGTAGTAGAAGAACATTTTGTTGGCGATAAGATTTATTATCAAGTTGATATAGGATCTGATATTTTGGAGGTTACTGAATTACCTAAAAAATCTTTTGAAGTTGGAGAAGAGGTTAAAGTAATCATTGCTCTAGAAAATATTTGGTTTATGGAGGGGGAAGGATGAGCTTAGTATCGGTGGTTATCCCAGTACTTAATGAAGAGAGTACTATTATTGAAACTTTAGAGCATGTTCAGGGCTTATCAGGTAATAAAGAGATTATTGTTGTAGATGGAGGAAGTGAAGATAATACCTATAATCTAGCGCAAAATTTTACTGCTAAAGTCTGTCAGACTACTAAGGGAAGAGGTCACCAAATGAATGTAGGTGCTGAGCTTGCTGAAGGTGATGTGATTCTTTTTTTGCATAGTGATTCAAGGTTAGAAGAAGGTGCTATTTTAGCTATTCAAGATGCTATAAAAGATGAGAAGATAATTGGTGGAAATTTTTCTTTGAAGATAGATGATAATTCTTGGGTTTTAGGTTTTATTTCTTGGACCTCTAACTTACGAGCTAAGTATCTGAAGTTAGCCTTTGGTGACCAAGGAATCTTTGTTAGAAGAGAAATATTTGCAGAGCTAGGTGGTTACCCTGAGATAGAGTTGATGGAGGACTGGGAGTTTTCTAAAAAAATGTCTAAAAGAGGTAAGCTAGATTATTTGCCTAATAAAATATATACTTCAGCTAGAAGGTGGCACAAATTCGGAATTTGGAAGACTATCTTTTTAATGCATAAGATCAAGTTGCTTTATATCTTAGGTGTTAGTCCAGCTAAACTGAATCAGATTTATAGAAATGCAAGGTGATGCAGTGATGAGTAATCATTAATAAGCATAAGAGAGTTTTAAATTAACCCTAAGCCACATGGTTTTAAACTGTGGTAGTTTATAGGTAGTTTCGACTGCTACAGGCTAAACCTCATAGTTAGACTTTTGCTCGTTACCGGCCACTTGTTACTCGTCATTAAAAAATTGGAGGTGTTTATTATGTCAGTTGGAATTGTTCTAATGAGCCGTATACCTATTCCTGGAAAGACTAAAACTAGATTACAAAGCCACTTATCACCTCAAGAATGTGCAGAACTTCATAAGGCTTTTTTAAAGGATATAACTAAGATGTTGACTAAGGTTAGCAAGATGCGCCAAGATGTTAAGTTATATTTAGCTTATACTCCTTCAGGCAAAGAAAGTATTTTGGAGAGTTTGATACCTAAAGAGTTTAATTTTTTTGCTCAAGAGGGGAATGATTTGGGTGAGAAGATGTATAATGCCTTAAATTATGCTTATGAAGATGGTAATGATCGTCAAATTATCATGGGTAGTGATCTACCAGCTTTACAGCCAAATAATATTTTAAAAGCAATAGATAGATTGTTGCAAGATGATATAGTATTAGGACCTTCTTTTGATGGAGGATACTATCTAATGGGAACTAGAGAAGCAAAAAGATTTCTTTTTGATGACTTGGTGTGGGGGAAAGATGAAGTATTGGAAGCTACAATAGAATTGATTCAAAAAGAAAGTAATCTTCAATATAGCTTAGTTGATCAGTGTGCTGATATTGATCTATATCAAGAGTTATTAGAGTTATATCAGAGGCTATTAGTAGAGGGTAATTGGGAGCTGTATCCTAAGGCTACTGCCAAATTTACCAAAGAACTATTTGGATCAGAGAATAAGTTAGGAGGAACTTATTTATGTCCAGTAACACGCTAAGCAAAAAAGAGCTATTAGAGCAGGTGAAGAACTATATAAAGCAAGAAAATTTCAAAAAAGATCTGGGGTTAGCAGGGAATCCTAAAGTCTCTTTTCTAGCTCAGGGGGAGTATAATCTCAATTTTTTATTAGAAGATCAGTTCAAGAAGTATGTTTTACGTTTAAATACCGGAAGTCAAATGCATTTAGATAATCAGATTAAGTATGAGTACCAGGCTTTAGAGAATTTAAAGAGTTCTACAGTTACACCTAATCCTTTATTTTTGGATGATAGTTGTAGAGATTTACCTTTAGGCATGTTAGTAATGGAGTATCTGCCAGGAAGAAGCCTTATTTATGAAGAAGATTTAGTTAAAGCTGCTAAGGTTTTGGCTAAAGTACATAATGTAGAGATTCCTAAAGATCATGATTTGATTATAGAAAAGAAACCTTTATCAGGAATTTGGGAAGAGTGTAAGCAGTTAATCCCTACTTATCTTGACTCTAGTTTGGGCAAAGCTGAAATTAAATTATTTTTAGAGAAAATGTTAAAGGGTTTAGATCAATTACGTCATCAAGAAAGTAGTATCTTAGAGTTGTTAGCTTTATCTATTGTTAATACTGAGGTCAATTCAGGTAATTTTATTATTGATGATAAGCATAATAATTTCTACTTAGTTGATTGGGAGAAACCTCTTCTTTCTACTCCCTTACAGGACTTGAGCCATTTTATGGTTCCAACTACTACTCTATGGAAGACAGATTATCGGATGTCTAAAGAGGATAGAGATTGCTTTATTAGAGCTTATTGTGAAGAACGTGGTTTTGCTGAAGCTAAGAGAGATGAGATTAAAGAAGCGTTAAAGATATTTGATAAGTTTTCAGCAATGAGAGGAATCTCTTGGTCAGCGATGGCTTGGATTGAATATCAAAAACCAGGTCGTTTATTAAAGAATGAGGATACCTTTAAGAAGATAGAGATGTATCTACAGGAAGATTTTTTGAAGGATATATTTCCTGAGTTTATATAACTAGAAAAGCATTTTGCTTTTCTAGTTTTTTTATGTTTATTCAGATTAAATCCTCTTTATATCTGGATTCTTTTAATTTGTATAACCAAGTATTTACCTTATAAAATAGATGTTTAGGTGATTATTTGATATAATGTAAATTGAAATTTCAATTATATTGATCAATTTACTTTAAATTATATAAATTAGAGTTTAGATTATTAAGGAGGGTTAGAATGTCTCGAAGTTGCGAAAGTTGTAAAAACCGCTTATGTGCTAGAAAGGTTCCTATCTTTGCAAATTTATCTAGAGAAGAGCTAATGGAGATAATTGCTATGACTGGACATGAAAAATATGATAAAGGAGATAATATCTTTTTTGAAGGACTAGAAGGAAATACTTTATATATAATTAATCAAGGTCAAATTAAACTCTTCAAATATACAAAAGATGGTAAGGAACAGATACTCCATATATTATCTGATGGTGATTTTTTTGGAGAATTAAATCTGTTAAAGGGTGGAGAGTATCACTTTAATGCAGAAGCGATTACTACTGCTAAGCTCTGTACTCTAACCAAAGATAAGATGAAAAGCATTGTTTTAGAGTACCCAGAGATAGGATTGAAGATAATGGAGGTTTTAGGAGAGCGAATATCTAATTTAGAGACCTTGGCTCAGAATTTAGCAACCAATGAAGTAGAAGTAAGAATAGCAAATTTATTATTAGATTTAGAGGATAAATATGGGCAAGAAACTGCCAAGGGTGTTGAGATGAAGGTTCCTATTACTAGAGAAGATATGTCAAATTACACTGGTGTGGCTCGAGAGACTATCAGTAGAAAGCTAAAGAAATTTGAAGAAGAGGGTATTATTAAATTAGTAGGTAATAAGAAGATAGTTATTATAGATAAAGATAAACTAAAAGAATATAGTTAACAAATTATTTCGAGCAAAGCTTCTAGGAATTAGTCCTAGAAGCTTTTTTTATCAGCTATTAATTATAGTTTGAGCTTATTTCCTTTTGGATATCTTTAAAACATTTAAATTATTTGATCTAAATTGATTGAAGTCACATCTTTATTTAGATAAGTAATCTATAATTAAGTTAACAGTTAAGAGAAGAAGGGGGAATTACTAATGAATAAAGAAATTAAAATTGCTGAAAATTCTTATTGGGTAGGTTATGTTGACGATAGAAAGGTACCATTTCATCGCTTAATTTTAGAAAAAGGAACAACTTATAATAGTTATTTATTAAAGACAGATAAAGCAACGGTGATCGATACTGTAGATATTAGTTTTGGAAGAAAGATTGTAGATAATGTTAAGGAGTATATGGATCCAGCAGAGATAAAATATATTGTAATTAATCATGTAGAACCAGATCATTCTGGAGGATTACCTGCACTAGCTAATAAAGCCAAGGATGCAATAATAGTAACTACAGAATTAGGGGCTAAAGAGTTAAAAGAGATGTATCGTTTGCATGATAGAGAGTTCTTAATCGTTAAAGATGGTGATAAATTAGATATAGGTGGAAAAACTCTAGTCTTCTTTGAAACTCCATATCTTCATACTGAAGAAACAATGATTACCTATTGTATAGAGGATAAGATTTTATATCCTTGTGATATCTTTAGTAGTCATGTAGCAACTTATGATCTGTTTAATGATTTAGCAGATGAAGATATCATAGAAGACTTTGAAACTTATTATAAATTAATTATGCATCCTCATCGCCCATATGTACAAGATATGATTGAGAAGATAAGAGACCTCAAGATAGATATGATTGCTCCTTCTCATGGATATATCTTAAGAGAAGATGTTCAAAAATATATTGATATTTATGAGCAAAGTAGTAAAGCAACTACTGAAGATAAACAGGCACTAATCCTTTATTCATCTATGACTGGAAATACTAGAAAGCTTGCTAAAGAGTTAAAACTAGGACTAGAAGAGAGAGAAATTGAAAGTAAGGTAATCAATGTCAAAGATAATAGCAATCTTGAAGATATTAAAGAAGAAATAAAAGCAGCCGATGCAATCTTCTTTGGAAGTTCAACTCGATATGCGGATTTGGTAGGTGGGTTAGAAGAAGTACTAAAGGAATTAAAAGAAATGGACTTAAACACTAAATTTGGAGTTGCCTTTGGTTCTTATGGTTGGAGTGGAGAAGCAATAGAAGTAATTAATGATTACTTGAATGATACAAATATAAAGGTAGTTGATAGTTCTTATGTGATTAAGAATACTGGAATGGATAATCTAAGATTTCCAATTAGAGTTAAGTTTTCTCCAGGAGAATATGAAAAGAAAGAATTGAAAGATTCAGCTCATTTAGTTGCAGATCTATTAATTGCCTAAATATATAATTAGAGGAGGAAGATAAGATATGGAAAAATTATTTACTAGTGAGATGAGAATTGGGGAGATTGTTGCCGAATTTCCAAAGTCCACTGATATACTTATGGAATATAATATAGATTTTTGTTGTGGTGGAGATAGGCCATTAGCTTTAGCAATAAAAGATCAGAATTTAGATGAGAAAAAGCTACTAAGTAAATTAAATAATGCTTATAAAGAATTTAAGCTTAGAGATAAAGAAGAGATTGATTGGAGAACAGAGTCTATGACTAAACTTATAGATTATGTTGTTAACACTCACCATCAATTTATGAGAGATGAGTTGCCTAGGTTAAATGAGCTATTAAATCGGATTTTATCTGCTCATTATACTAAGCATGGTGAATTATTAGCTAAGATTCACAAATTATTTTACCAATTACGGGGAGAAATTGAAGAACATTTAATCAAAGAAGAGAAGCTTTTATTCCCTGTAATAAAAGAATATGAGAAGAACCGGTCACAGGACAATTTAAGGGAAGTTTTTGAGGTGATGTATGAAACAGAAGAAGAGCATGATCAGGCTGGAGATATATTAAAAGAGATTAGAAGACTAACTAATAATTATAAGCTGCCATCTTCAGCTTGTAAGACCTTTGAATTAACTTATAAAAAATTTGAAGCAGTAGAGGGAGATTTGTTCCAACACATTCATCTTGAGAATAATATCTTATTTGAGAGATTAAAGAAGGAGAATAAGAATTAATTGCAGATTATAAACTTAATTTCTATTCACAGGTATCTAAGAATTTAAATTCTTAGATACCTGTTTAGAATATTAATATTTAGAAAGGAGATCAAAATGAATCAAGTAATTGAAGTGATGAAAAGTCATAGAAGTATTAGAAGCTATATTGATAAAGAAATTTCTGAAGAGATTATTAAAGAGTTAATAGCTGTTGCTCAGTCAGCTCCTACCTCAATTAATGGCCAACAGGTAAGTGTAATTGTGATCAAAGATAAAGATAGAAGATCAGAGATTGCTAAGTTAGCAGGAAGACAACCTTGGATTGCACAAGCCCCAGTCTTCTTCTTATTTGTGGCTGATTTTTATAAAGCTAAAATTGCAGCAGATAAGTTAGGTCAAGATTTAGTAATTACTGATAGTGTAGAAGCAACCACTGTAGCTGCAGTTGATGTTGGATTAGCAATGCAAAATGTTATTACTGCAGCAGAGTCATTAGATTTGGGAATTGTACCTATTGGTGGAATTAGAAATGATCCGGCAGAATTGATTAAACTTCTTAAACTTCCTAAATATACATATCCCTTTGCAGGTCTAGTAATTGGCTATCCAGCAGATACTTCTAATCTCAAACCTAGAATGGATCAACAAGCCTTTAGACATGATGAAGAATATAATAAAGATAAGCTAGCTCAATTAATAGATCAATATGATCAAGAAATGTCATTATATTTGAAAGAGATCGGTAGAGAGCAAGAGGTTAATTGGAGTGTGAACACTATGAAACTTTATCAGAAGGTATACTGCCCAAAGGTTTATCCAACTATGTTGGCCCAGGGATTTAAGAATGAACGGTAATAAATATTAAATAATAGTATTTAAGTTTATTGATCATATCTATGCATAGATATGATCTTTTTATATTTGGGGCAATTTTTCATTAAAGCTTCAAATTTAATTAGGCTAATCTTTGCTTAGATACTATAGTTTATGTAAGAATAATAATTGGTTTCAAAATATTAACTAAATAAATAAACAATAAATAAATTTAATAGAAAAAGAAGGAAAAATTCAAGCTATGAATAATTAAATATATAGAAAGTATAGATAATTATAACATTAATCGATGTATTTTCTATTAATCAGAAGTGGAGATAAGAAATATTCTAATAAATCTCTAACAGAGAATCCTCATTCAAAATAGAAGATATAGATATAAAGGGGGAGTTCTTATATGTATTTAGCTAAGGTTTCAGAATTAAGTAAAGGTGATATATTAGCCAAGAAGATATATAACTCTGATGGTAAATTATTATTGGGTGCTGGAAGAAAATTAAATGAGAAATATATTAATAAGTTAAAGTCATTACAGATCAATCATGTTTATATTGAAGATGATAGAGTAAATTTAGCAGAAGAAGATATAGAAATTATCCCTGAAAAAATAAAACAAGAAGCAGTAATGATAGCTAAAGAATGTATAAAAAAGATAAATTGTGGCGAAAATAAATTAGATGAAAAAGATCAGAAACAATTATTTAAATTAATTGAAAGGATTGTTGAGACAGCAACTGCTAATACTACATTGTTAAATTGTATTAAGGACATAAGGTTATTAGAGGATGAATTATTTTTTCATTTAACTAATGTTACTGTACTGTCTTTAATTATTGGAAAAAAGTTAGATTATAATCGAAAAAGACTATTAGAATTGGGTTTAGGAGCTTTTTTACATGATATCGGCAAATCAATGGTTCCACCTGAAATATTAGATAAACCAGGTAAATTAACATCTGAGGAGTTTGAAGAGGCCAAAAAGCATACTACATATGGTTATCAAATTTTAAGCAAGTTAGAAGATGTTCCAGAAATATCGGCTAGAATAGCTTACTTGCATCATGAAAGATGTGATGGTTCTGGCTACCCAAAGGGAATAAGTAAACGCTTCATAGATGAATATGCTCGAATTGTAGCAATTTCTGATGTCTTTGATGCTATGGTCAATGATCGAGTTTATCGTAGTTCTATTAAGGTTTCAGAAGTAATAGAGTACCTTTATACTACCTTTACAGAAAATAAAATGGATAGAGAATTGTTAGATGAATTTTTAAAGATGATTGTACCTTATCCTGTTGGGACTAAGGTTAAGCTTAGTATTGGATGTGAAGCTGTAGTAATTAAAGTTAATGAAGATATGAAGTCAAGACCAATAGTTAGAGCGTTAAATTTTAATGGTTTAGAGATAGATCTTTCTAAAGATTTAAATATAGAGATTATAGGAGAGATAAGTTAATGAAGATTAACTATTAACAATTATAAATTACAGATTATAGTTTGAAAAATTTTAAGACTAGCTTTTAGGCTAGTCTTTATTTTTAGGTAATTTAGTTATTTTTAACTTAGTCAATTATGACTATAATAAAGAATGGCTATAATAAATAAGATATGATAAGATAAACTAAATAATAAATTATTTACAGAGGTGAGAAGATGAATTTAAAATGGAGTTTAAAAGAATTATATCCTAGTTTTGATTCTAAGAAATTCAGAAGGGACTTTAGAAGACTAAAGGATAATATAGATAGATTAATTCTATGGGCTAAGGATAACTTAAAGGATAAAGATAATGCTATTATTAAAGCAGAAGAATTTATCAGAAGTTTAAGTGATATTTATAGTTTATTAGATTTATTAAGTAACTTTGCTGAACTGACTTTGAGTGTAGAGGCTAAAAATAATCAGGCAGTGGAGATTATAGAGAGTTTAGAGAAATATGAAACAGAGTTAACAATCCCTTATGTGCAATTTCAAAAATGGATTGCTTCTTTGGAAGATTTAGAAACTATCATATCTTCATCAGAACTCTTAAACGAACATAGATATTTTATCACTAGTTTAGTAGAAAAGAGCAAGTATCTACTAAGCAAAGATGAAGAATTATTAATTTCTAAACTGGAGAATACAGGATCTAAAGCTTGGGAAAAGCTTTATAATCTTTTAACTTCTACTTTAATGGTTGAGATTAATCTAGAAGGTGAAGATAAAGAACTTCCATTATCTATAGTACGTAATCTTGCTTATGATAGTGATGCCAAAATTAGAAAAAGAGCCTACCAAGCAGAGCTAAGTGCTTATGAAAAGATTGATGATTCTATCGCAGCTACTTTAAATGGAATTAAAGGAGAAGTACTTACAGTATCTGAAATGAGAGGTTATAAAGCTCCCTTGGATCAGACTTTAATTAATTCTCAAATGAGTCAAGAAACTTTAGATGCTATGCTTAAGGCTATAAGAAAATCTCTACCTATTTTTCACTGTTATTATAGAAAGAAAGGAGAGTTATTAGGCCATAAGAGGGGGCTACCTTTTTATGATCTATTTGCTCCAATTGCTGATTTGGATATGACTTTTACTTATGAAGAAGCTCAGAATTTTATCATTAATAACTTTAGAAACTTCAGTGGTGAATTAGCTGATTATGCTCAGAATGCTTTTGAAAATAGATGGATTGATGCTAAACCTAGATCTGGAAAACGTGGTGGGGCTTTTTGTAGTAATATTCATCCAATTAGAGAAAGTAGAATTCTAGCCAATTTTACGGGCAGTTTAAGTGATGTTCTAACATTAGCCCATGAATTAGGTCATGGTTACCATGGTCATTGTCTAAAAGATGAAAGTATAATTAATAGTGATTATCCAATGCCTTTAGCAGAGACAGCATCAATCTTTTGTGAGACTATAGTTAAAGATGCAGCCTTAAAGACTGCTAAGGATCAAGAAGCATTAGCTATATTAGAAACTTCTATTTCTGATGCTGGTCAAGTAATAGTAGATATCTATAGTAGGTTTTTATTTGAAAGTGAAGTATTTAGAGCAAGAAAGGATTCATCCTTGTCAGTTGATAAATTAAAAGAGTTGATGCTAAAAGCTCAAAGAAAAGCTTATGGAAGAGGATTAGATGCTAACTATTTACACCCTTATATGTGGTTATGTAAGCCACATTATTATTCTGCAGAATTGAATTTTTATAATTTTCCTTATGCTTTTGGTTTATTATTTGCTAAAGGAATTTATAATAAGTACCTAAAGTCAGGTCAAGAATTTGTAGCAGAATATAATAAATTTCTGACTGCCACTGCCAAAAATGATATAACCACAGTAGCTGATTTAATTGAGATAGATGTTAATTCAGTTTCATTTTGGAGAAGTTCTTTAGAATTTGTAGAAAGAGATATTGAAAAGTTCTTGAAGTTATAAGTTATATCAGTTTAATAACTATTTGGAAAAAGATAACTGAATTTTTTATCATCAAAATAATCTAAACAAAGGATGAAATATTAAATGAGAGAAAAAGAGATATTTACTAACAAGTATTTAGTAGCAGTATTAGCAATTTTAGCTTGTGTACTATGGGGGACAGCTTTTCCTTCTTTGAAGATAAGTTATCAAAAGTTGAGAATTGCTAAGAATGATTATTTTTTAAAGATGTTATTTGCTTCTTATCGTTTTTTTATTGCTTCTTTAATATTATTAAGTTATCAATTTTGTAGAAAGGGAAGTAGTAGTTTAAAGTTGAAATTATCTGATCTAAAATTGCTAATATTTTTGGGGTTATTTCAAACCACCTTGCAGTATTTCTTCTTTTACAATGGATTAGCTAATACAACTGGAACGAAAGCTTCTATATTAGGGACAACGGGAACCTTTCTAACAGTAATTATAGCTCACTTTATTTATAAAGATGATAAGCTAAATTTACAGAAAAGTTGTGGATTAATTATAGGCTTAGTGGGTGTTATAATTGTTAATCTAGAGAGAGGTAGTTTTGATTTTTCTTTTTCTCTCTTAGGAGAAGGTTTTATAATTTCTTCGGCAATTGTATCTACTATAGCTAGTGTAATTGCTAAGAATGCCACAACTAAGATTAGTCCAATGTTAGTAACAGCTTACCAGATGTTAATGGGATCCATAATCTTATTTTTGATTTCAATTTTTAAGGTAAGCCCTACAAGTTTAAATTTTGTAGGTTTTACTCCATTATTATTAGTCTATTTATCCTTGGTTTCAGCTATTGGATTTGCTTTATGGTATACCTTAATTAAGTATAACCCCTTAGGCTATATAACTATGTATAAGTTTGTAGTTCCAGTAAGTGGAGTATTATTTTCTAGTTTACTATTAGCAGGTGAGGCAGTTAGTATAAATATATTTCTTGCATTACTTTTAGTATCTTTAGGAATAATAATAATTAATTATCAGAAAACTTCAATAAGAAAAGTTGGTAGGCCTTAACTTATAGGCCTACTTTTAATTTTTTGAATAAATAACTAGTAAACAGATAAGAGTTACTATTTTTATCTGTTAATTGCTTTCATAATTCATTTAATTATTCTGTATATATTAATAAGAAACTTTAATTGTAAAATATAATTGTATATATACTAAAATAGAGACAATGAAATAAATTGTTTTAATTGACTAATAATAAAAAATATTGGCATTTTTTGAAATTTAATTGTATAATATAAGTATAAGAATAATAAGTGTATAAGAGGAAAATTCAAGGGCAATGTTTATTTAAAAGAACCCCGCTTAATTGTAGCTACAATTAAGCGGGGTTCTTTTAAATATATGATTCTTTAGATAGGGAGGTATATATGGAAACAATAATAAAAGTAAGTGATTTAGTTAAAACATATAAGGTACAAAGAGGGAAAAAAGGTCTCAAAGGAGCAATAAAAAATCTATTTAGCAGAGAGTATGAAGAGGTTAAAGCGGTTGATGCTATAAATTTAGAGATCAATAAAGGGGAAATGGTAGGTTATATTGGCCCTAATGGTGCTGGTAAATCTACTACTATTAAGATGCTAACTGGTGTATTACAACCTACTTCAGGTAGTGTTAGGGTGAATGGGTTGGATCCTTTTAGGGATAGAATTGAGAATGCCTTTAATATAGGAGTTGTTTTTGGTCAGAGAAATCAGCTTTTATGGGATATTTCTGTACAGGAGAGTTTTGATCTTTTTAAAGATATCTATGAGATTCCAGAAGATCTTTATCAAAGAAATCTAGAGATTTTTGATGAGATGATTGGTTTAGATGATATTATGGATATTCAGGTACGTAAATTATCTTTGGGAATGAAGATGAAAGCAAATATAGTAGCATCTTTATTACATGACCCAGAGGTAGTATTTTTAGATGAACCTACCATTGGCTTAGATGTGATGGTTAAACATTCTATCCGAAGATTTTTAAAACAGGTTAATCAAGAGAAGAATACAACCGTTATCCTAACTACTCATGATATGGATGATATTGAAGAGTTATGTGATCGAATTATTATTATTGATCAAGGTAATATATTATATGATGGTAATTTAATAGGGTTAAAAGATGAATTTATCACTAACTCACGTTTGGAAGTCGAACTAAAAGAAGCTGTTCCGATAGTAGAGTTATTTAATGAAGATGAGTTTAAAATTAATAAGAGAAAAGAAGGTTTAGCCTGGGAAATTATTTTTCCTAATAGGTATAAGCCAGCTGCTATTATCACTAAGATTATGGAAAAAGCTGAAGTTGTTGATGTAAGTATTGAAGAGATGTCCTTAGAACAGATGATCAAGCAATTATATGAAGATAAAAGTTTAGGAAGTGATAATTAATGAAAGGAAAAAAGTACCTATCTTCTTTTACTAATGCAATTAAAACAGGTATGGTTTATAAATTTGAGCTTTATATGTGGGGTATTAATGCTTTAATTGCAATCTTTATGTACTATTATTTGTGGAGATCTATCTTTGAGAATCAAAGTGAAATTCATGGCTTTACTTTAGAAAGTATGGTTACATATATAATAGTAGCAACTTTAATTAATAATTTACTGCCTAGATGGCATTGGGGTGAGATTGCCAATTTAATTAGAAGTGGTGATATAGTAATGGAGTTGGTAAAGCCCTATAATTTAATTCTTAAATTTTATTTTTGGCAGATGGGAACAGGGACTTTATTTTTTGCTATGACATTAGTTCCTTTTATTATGATCGGGATTTATTTCTTTCATTTACAGCCTCCAGCTAGTTTGCTTCATTTATTAATCACCGTTATATCTGTATTATTAGCCAGTTTTATCTCTTATTTTTTGTGGTTATTTGTTGGTTTAACTTCTTTTTATACAACTAATGTATGGGGAGTTTATACTACTATGATGGGAATTAATTTATTCTTAACAGGAACTTTGATTCCATTAGAATTTATGCCAGATTGGCTAGAGAAGATAATCTATATTCTGCCTTGGCAAAATACTGTTTATACTCCAGTGTCTATTTATTTGGGGAAAATTTCAGGGTTAGCTCTGATTAAAGTTTTAGTAATTCAAATTATTTGGTCAATATTATTATATTTAATTCTAAACTTTTACTATAAGCTAGGATTAAAAAGGCTTGTAGTACAAGGGGGGTAATGAATGAAACGATATTTAAAGGTTTACTTAAAGATGTTAGGAGCCCATATTAAGAGCTTAATGCAATATAAATTTGATTTTCTAATCGGAGTAATCTCTACTATATCTTTACAGGCAGCTAATCTAGCCATGATTTGGGTTATATTTAAAAATGTTACTCAGATTAAGGGTTATAGCTATGAGCATATATTATTAATCTATGGTACAGCTCTGTTGGCAAAATCAATTAATCATATCTTTTTTGATAACTTATGGCTTTTACCTCAAAGGTATGTACAACATGGAGAGATGGATAGGTTATTGACTAAACCACTAAACCCACTATTTTATTTAATTGCAGAGCGATGGCAAGAAGACGGGATAGGAAATTTGTTGGTAGGGTTATTTATTGTTAAAGATGCAGTGGCTAAATTAAATTTTGAATTTACCGTCTTTACTTTAGTAATCTATGTTATCTTTATTCTAATGGGAGGATTGCTTTATGCTTCAATTAATTTAATTACTTCTTCTTTTAGTTTTAGGTTTGTGAAGGTATTTCCATTAATAGAGTTGGTTCATGATTTAAATGAGTTTACTAGATATCCAATCTACATTTTCGATAAGTTTTTTAGGATATTATTGACTTGGATTATACCTTTTGCTTTTGCTTCTTTTTATCCAGTAGAAGCATTACTTAATGGGTTTAAATCTGGGTATTCATTTATTATTATACCTTTTGCTCTTTTGTTTTCCCTTTTAGCTTATCGAATTTGGCTGTGGAATTTAGGGGCTTATAGTTCTACAGGATCTTAATAAAAAATAGGAGGGAATTAAAGTGATAGGAGAAGTTGTTAGAGTTAGGGAAAAAGAATTTGTTGTTAAGAAGTTTTTAGGCAAAGGTAAATCAGGATATTCGTATTTAATTGAAAATGGTGATGAAAACTATGTTCTAAAGAAGATGCATGATGAACCCTGTCCATATTATGATTTTCAAGATAGTAAAGTAAAGTGTGAAATCAGTGATTATAAAAGGTTAAAAAATCTGATTAAGATGCCTCAATTAATAGAGTATAATTTAGAAGAAGAATATCTAATTAAAGAATACATTGATGGACCAATTGTAGCAGAGTTGATTGCTAAGAAGCAATTAAGTGAAGCTATGGTAGAAAGGATCTTTAAAATCTTCAAAATAATGAAAGAGGCTAAGATGAATATCGATTACTTTCCTACTAATTTTGTAGTTTCTAATAAGGAATTGATTTATGTAGATTATGAATTTAATGATTATGATCCACAATGGGATTTGATTAATTGGGGGATTTATTATTGGGCAAATATTAAAGGGATGAAGGAATATTTAGAAACAGGAAAGATTAGTAAAGCTGATCAAGCTGTTGATTCTGGACTTCCAGATAAAGAAACCTTTGAAGAACAGGTGCAAAAGTGGATAAACAAGTATAATTAATGGAGGAGTTAATATGAGTAAAATTCTGGTTTCAGGGCTAATAAATATTGAAACAACATTAAAGATAAAAGAATTTCCTTTGGAGTACAATCCAGTTAACTATCCTTTTTTTGGAGTTAATAGTACTGTTTCTGGAGTAGGGTATAACCTTGCTAAAGCTTTGACTGCCCTTGGCGATGAGGTCAACCTTCTTTCAATGATAGGCCAGGATTTATCAGCTAAAGCTATCATAAGTACTTTAGAGGAAGAGGGGATAGCTGGAGATTATGTACTTGATAGTCTTAAATCTACTCCTCAATCAATAATTATCTATGATGATCAAGGGAAAAGACAGATTCATGTTGATTTAAAGAATATTCAGGAAAGTAATTATCCTGAACAGATCTTTGAAAAGTTGGTTAAAGAATCTTCTATTCTTGCTTTGTGTAATATTAATTTTTCGAGGCCCTTTCTTAAAAAAGCAGTTAAATTAGATAAGATAGTTGCTACTGATGTCCATACTATTTCTGATCTTAATGATGATTATAATAAGGAGTTTATGGAGGCGGCTGATATTCTCTTTATGAGTGATGAGCTATTGCCAACTTCTCCTGAAGGTTGGGTTAATCAGATTTTCAATAAATTCAAAGCTGAGATAGTAGTAATTGGCTTGGGATCTCAGGGAGCTCTATTAGCTATTAGAAAAGATAATTTTGTAGAGAGAATACCTGCTGTTAAAACTAGAGAAATAGTCAATACTATTGGGGCTGGAGATGCTTTGTTTTCTGCCTTTATTCATTTTTATAATCAAAGTAGAGATCCTTATGAGTCATTAAAGAAAGCTATAGTTTTTGCTTCTTATAAGATTGGAGCTACTTCAGCAGCTGAAGGATTTCTAGCTGAAACTGAGTTGACTCAACTTTATAATAAAACTAAAGGATAATTATAAATTAGCCACTATGAAGGGATCACTTCATGGTGGCTAAAGTTGTTTAGATATATTAAAATTAGTACTTTAATTTAGTCATAAAAGCTTCTCTAATAATTATATTATTTAATAAAGGAGTTAGGAATTAATAGTAAAGTAGGAGGATTAATTTTGTGAAAAAAATGATAAGTTATTGTGGTTATAGATGTGATCTCTGTTCAGCGTATAGAAAGAATATCAACAGTAAAGCTGATCAAAGAGATGCTAGTAAAGGCTTGTCTAAATATTATGGGCTTAATATCCCCACAGAAGAGATATATTGTTATGGTTGTTTAAATCAAAATAAGGATTTACGGATAATAGATAAAAGTTGCTCAATAAGCTTATGTGTCTTGGAACAAGGCTTAGATAATTGTTTAGTTTGTGATGATGTTTGTAAAAGGTTAGAAGAAAGATTTATTAATTATCAGAAAGTAAAAGATAGCTTATCAGATACTTCTAAAGATGATTATCAAAAATTTATTAAACCTTATGAGATGAAGAAAAGGTATTCTAAATAAAATTAATTAATCTAATGTATATCAAGACAATTTACAAATAATATCATTTTATAGATTCTTATATCTTTGAATTTATGCATAAAATGTAGTATTATAGTGGTATTAATGGTTTTTGTTGTATACAAAGGATATGAATTGGTTATAAGTTTAGTAAGCGGTTAATTATATATTTGCTAGGAGAGGAGTTAATTCATGTCTATTTGTATTCTAAGAGAAGGGGCAGAAATTATAGTTGATTTTTCTTATACTAAAGAAAGAGTAAATAAGATAAAGAGAATTAGAGGCAGAAGGTGGGATCATGAAAACAAGGTCTGGAGATTACCTTATCATGTGGACAAGTTATTAGAAATCCAAGAGCTATTTAAGGATGAAAAGTTAGATATACAATTTGAGTATTATAAAGAAAACGATATTATCTTAATTAAAGTAGAAGAAGAGTTAAAAATCCAGGGTTATAGTTCAAATACAGTCAAGGTTTATCTATCTCACATTAAAAAATTTGCAGACTATACAAGCCAAAATCTAAGTGAAATTACTGAGAAAGAAATTAAGAAGTATATCTTGTTTTTATTAGATAAGCAAAATTTTTCTCATTCCTTTGTTAATCAAGCTATTAGTGCATTAAAGTTTTTTATTTCTGAAATTTTAAAAATGGGTGATATTAGTTTTAATATTACCAGGCCTAATAATGAAAAAACATTACCTAAGGTTTTGAGTGAAGAAGAAGTATTTAAAATATTAAATTCTTTAGATAATCAAAAGCATAAGACTATTCTTTATTTAACTTATTCTGCTGGATTAAGAGTAAGTGAGGTAGTAAAGTTAAAATGTGAAGATATTGATAGTGACCGAATGCTAATTAGGGTCAACCAGGGGAAGGGAAGAAAAGATCGCTATACTATTCTTTCAAAAGTTGCTTTAGAGCAATTAAGAAAATACTATAAGTTATCTAAACCTAAGGAATGGTTATTTCCCAGCAGGTGTTCTAATTCACATCTAAGTAAAAGAACAGTACAAAGAATCTTTAAATCTGCTTGCTATAAAGCTAAAATACAAAAGAAAGTAGGAATTCATAGTTTGAGGCATTCTTTTGCCACTCATTTATTAGAACGAGGAGTGGATTTGCGTTATATACAAGAGTTACTTGGTCATCAAAGTACAAAAACAACAGAAATTTATACCCATGTAAGTAATAAAAACATTGGGAAGATTGAAAGTCCATTGGATAAGTTTTGATATTTTGAAGTTATTGATTTAATTAAGATATATAGGATTTTAACGACATCAAGTTCGTTAAAATCCTATATACAGTGATATAAATGACATTGGTGTCGTTTAAATTAAGTTATATGAAATGCTCCGCATAGAAAAGTTAAAACCCGGGAAAGATATGTTGAATCATCACAAACAACAAACCTCCCGGGAGTGATAAAAGATGT